>CANQSW010000137.1 GCA_947626615.1 uncultured Peptococcaceae bacterium
GGATCAAGGCTGAGTTATTTATGGATTTGCATGTAACTGGCGAAAAGCCTGTACAAAACGAGATCGACGAATATATCATTTTCTTCAATGAACAACGTCCAGCTTATTCTCTGAATTACATGACGCCTAAGCAGTTCCGCGAGTCCAACTCTGCTATGGTAACTGTCTAAATTTTGCTTTTCTTATTCTTATTTTTTAGTAGCTGGTGTCCAATTTTTGTTGACTAGTGCATAGACGCCCCGTTTTGCACGGGTAGGATAAGGGATACCACCACCCTTGTTTTGCGGCTGCAAACTCCTATAAATACTGACTTTCACGGTCTCTAATCGACCACGCTTGTTCTTCTTTTCCGTTCCCATTCCGCTTTACGATGCTTGCGAAAAACCTTGGCTGATCTCGATATCGCGGTTTTTCCATAAGCCAAGTTCATAACATTACTGGTCTAGGACAGCTGCCATACATGAGTGTAAAAAGAGATACTTGTTCCATGAGCATGAGCAAGTATCTCTTTTCTGTTTCTTGTCTGTTCAAAACACTTGTACAGGTATCAACCGTTTGTTTGGGCTTGGAAAGAACCGTTAATTCGCTCTACTTTGTAGAAAAAAGGATTATTTTTGGCCCACTCCGAATCCGTCTGCGCCTTCTGCTCATATCTTTCAAAGGCTTTGATATAGCCCACGTGCAGGACCTCCTCCGCTTCCAGACGCGCCTGCACCGCACGTTCAAAGGATGAATAATGCCCCAGGTTGTAATGCTTGCCCTGAAAGGTGATAGACGCCCGGTATTTTCCGCTTTTCAACAGGAAGAGACCCCGAAACCCGGATTTGTTCCTCCCGGTGTCGGCGCAGGATCTCTTTAATATTTCAACGCAGGTGTCGTCCTGATAGTGCATGTGCTCGTGCATCTTGCCGCTCTGTTCCCGATTCAAGCAACCGCAGCTTCGCGTCAGACCGTGGATCAGGCTACCGGTATGGACGTCAAGCTCATTTCCACAATCACAGCGGCAGTGCCAATAGCTGTTTTTCACGCGTCCGACCTTGTTGACAAAATATAACGCTGTTAGCCGGCCGAATCGCTGTCCAGTCAGATCATATTTATTGTGTGGCGTCTCATACCTTTTGCAGCCGCAGCTGCGTGTTTTGCCGTTTTTCAGCTGCAAAGCCGGCACAACGACTTCTTTTCCGCAGCTGCACCGACAGGCCCAGCGCACCCGACCCCTTTTGTCATTATCAACGCGGCGCAGAGCCGTGAGTTCGCCGAATTGCTGTCCCGTCAGATCTTCGGCTTGCCGCTTAGAGGCATATTGTTTCGGAACACAGCCGCAGCTCGTAACATTCCCGCTCACCAGTTCACGGCGTGTAGCTAAAATTTCCCCGCCGCAATCGCATTTACAGCGCCAAAGAACATTCCTGGCATATCTTTGTCCCGAATCTTCTATTACGGTCAGCTTTCCGACCCGCCGGCCGACCAAATCCTCATTTCTCATGTATATATCCCCTATGCAAGGCGGCGGACAGGATAACCTATCCGCCGTCTTGCATTGCTAATACTTATTTTCTGATACGTTTTTCGCTGTTGCTAACGAACGGTCTTTTCCCAAACAGTAAGAATATAACAGCGACCATCGAAGCGATCATTATAGCCAACCACAAGCCCAGATGACTGTTATCGCCGGTTTGGGGAGTGCCGTCGCCAGGCGAACCGCCCGAGGGTTCGCCAGACGGGTCACCTGGAGGATTATCCGAGGGACCGCCGGGCGGATTGCCAGGTGGATTGCCGGATGGATTGTCGGGCGGCGGCGTATCGCCGTCCTTATGGTTGACAAATTCCGCCCTGGCCGTGCCGCCGTCAGGAATGCGCCCTGTCGCTCCGTCCGACGAAGTATCATAGCCGGCGCTATTTGCTTCGGCCTCCGTTACGGTATAGCCGACGCCGTCCGGCAGATCCTGCGCCGTAAGGCTCTCGCCGTCGTGCAAGGTGAACTCGGCGATACCGCCGGTGAAATACATATCGCCAAAGCGGCCGTCTATGCTGCTGTCGCTAAGCTCCACGCGGAAATGCCAGGCTTTGGTCTTGTCTGCGGTTTTGCCGGTGACGGTCTTGCTGACGGTCAGATCGCCGTAGTCATCATCGTCGTCATGCGTGGTATCGTCCTTGCTGTTGACAAAGTGAGCTTCCGCCACGTCACTCTCCGGGATCACGCCCGTCTCGCCGGTGGAAGAGGTGGTATACCCGTCGCGGCCGGCCTCGGTCTCGACCACGGTATATTCCGCACCGTCTGGCAGGCCGCCAGCGGTCATGCTCTCGCCGTCATGCAGAACAAATTCCGCAACGCCCCCGGCAAAGTGCATATCGCCGTACTGCCCGTTGATAGTTTTATCGCTCAGCGTAACGGTAAAATGCCATTCCCTGCTTCTGTCTGCGGCGTTGCCGCTGACGGTCTTGGTAACGGTCAAGCCGCCCTTGTTATCGACGGGATTATGAACCTCCTCGACCGTCTCGCTTTCTGCGCCGACTTTGACTTCTGCGCCGTTGACCACGTTACCGACAACGTCTGCGGTAACTCTGGCCTTGACCCATACCTTGCCGCCTGCGCCAAACGGCTGGCCGGGTATGCTCCAGGTAACGGTATCGCCCGCATTGGAGACGCTCCAGCCCTCCGGAATCTCGTCGGAATAGCTTTCCGCGCCGCTTTCGTCCACCTGCACAAAACCGGCGGCGACAAACTCCAGATTTTGTCTGAATCTGTCGATAACGGTGATATCGACTGCCTCGCCCGCCGCTCCTCGGTTATTCTGCCAGGTTATAGTGTAGGTTATCACGTCGCCCACGGAGACCTCCGGGCCGACCTTGATATTGCCCTCTCCGGGGTTGGACGCAACGGTCGTTACCCTGCCGCCGTTTATTTCCGTCTCGTCCTTCTCCGGCTTTGTGGGGTTTGGTATGATGTTGGTCAGTATCTCAGCATTTTCGCCGACTTTTACACCGCCCTGATTCAATATCTGGTCGTCATCACCGCCCGCTTCGCCGTTTGCGATTTTACCATTTCCGTCATACGTGTGCAGTTCCGTGGCGTTATCGTTGACCAGCACAGAAAATGCGACGCTGCCTTCATAACCTGCGGGGACGTCGGCAACACTGTTGCCGCCTGTATTGCCTTGCTGGTTAACATCGCCAATGATCCAGGTGATCTCATGGTCGTCATGGTCATATTTGATATATACGCCGACGATCGTGCCTCCCAAATCAGCCGTTCCATATTGGATCATATCACTTGTCGGCCGCTGCGGCGCGGCCAAAGGTCTTGTCTGCCTGTCAGGAGAGCCAGATTCGTTCAGCCCTGCCGCATCATCGTCTGACGGCTCTTCGACCGGCGGCTCTTCAGTCGGCGGTTCTTCGGCCGGCGGTTCTTCGACCGGCAGCTCAAAGGTAGGCAGCGTCAGGCCGGGCGTCATCTCCGGCAGCATATTGTCTATGCCGGGGGCAGCCGTCTCGCCGGAAGCCATATCAAACAGCGGCCCTCTCAGGAAGCTACGGCTGCGCAGC
>CANQSW010000138.1 GCA_947626615.1 uncultured Peptococcaceae bacterium
AGGTGTGGCAATATGCTGAAAAAACTGCGCCCGCTACTGACAACCGGGCTTTTGGCGCTGGCCCTGTTCGCGCTGGTAGCCTGCGGCGGCTTCGCCGCCAAGGCGCTGCTGCAGGGCAATCTGGATCTTATCTATCTTGGCACGCACGACCAGGATTATCTGGATTCTGTGCAGATAAGCGAGGCCGACGCCGACGCGGCCTATAACGACAGTATCGCGGCCGCGACGCAGCATTTCTGCGACAGCTTCGATACGGACTGGGCGTCGCTTTCCGAGGCCAGCCAGCAGAAGATAACCGACGTCTACAAACAAATTTATCAGCACAGCAAATACGAGCTGGGCGACGCGACCAAGGAGGGCAACGTTTACACCGTGCCGCTGACCGTCTATCCGATGGACATCATGCAAAAATTCGCCGAAGAAGACATCGACGCTTTTATCGCGGACTGGCAGCAGCGCATGGACGCCGGCGAGTTCAATCTGGCCACCAGCGAGGAGCTGACCGAGACGTGGGCCGGCACTATTATCGACCTTTTGAGCCAGCGCGTGGACGCTATCAGCTATCTTGACCCGGTGGTCATCAACGTGCGGATAGCCCCGGACGAGACCGGCGCTTATGCGATCAACGCCGACGATTTCCAGGAGGTCGACCGGGCGATACTGCCCTACTGAAACCAAAAAAGTAAAGCGCCCTGCCGTTCTTTGGCGGGGCGCTTTTTGACGCGCAAAATTTTCACTTTTGCCGCTTGGGGTTGGCGGGGAACCAGCCGCGCCGCACGCGGCGCTCCTGCTCGAACAGCTCCTTAATGCTCCAGAAGCAGGAAAACGCAATAAGCGCGGCCACCACGGCCCAAAACGTCTGGCGGATCAACAGCGCCAGCGTCAGAAACGCCGCACCCAGCAGGGCGAACGCCGGCCAGCAGCGCTTGCCGAAATGATATTCGGCCTTGATGACTATGGGGTGGAACAGACCGATGATCAAAAAGCTGACCGCGCCCAGCGCCACCGCCTGCCAGTTGAGGTCTGTCACTAGTCCGTCTCCCCTCTCCCGGCCGCCAGACTGTTCACAAACTGGCGCGCCGTGCGCCCGCTGCAGCCGTTCTGCCAGAGCGCCCATTGCAGCGCCCGCTCTCTGAGCTCCGCCCGGGGCAGCTCGATGCCGTCCGCCGCCGCCAGACCGGCCACGATATGCAGATATTGCTCCTGATTCGGCGTGGTGAACAGCACCGTCTGGCCGAAGCGGTCCGCCAGCGAGAATTTCTCGCTCATGCTGTCGCTGGCCCGCACCTCGCCGTTTTCATGCTGCACGCCGTCGCGATCCTGCCAATTCTCCACGATCAAATGCCGCCGGTTGGAGGTGGCGTAGATCAGCACGTTGCCGCCCAGCGCCGAGACGCTGCCCTCCAGCACCGCCTTGGTTATCTTATAGCTTTGGTCGGCCTTCTCGAACGAAAGGTCGTCGATGTAAATGATATAGCGGCGCGGCTGCTCCGCCAACTCCGCCTGCAGACGCGGCAGGTCGACGATATGATCCAGCGGCAGCTCCACCAGGCAGAGCCCCGCGTCGGCCAGCTCGTTGGCCACGGCCTTGATCAGCGAGGATTTGCCCGTGCCGCGCGCGCCGTAAAGCAGCAAATTGTTGCCGCGGCCCGTGCTGACGAACAGCCGCGTGTTCTGCATGACCTCGTCCTTCTGGCTTTGGTAGCCGATCAGGTCGCTAAGACGTATCTTATCGTAATCGTGCACGGGAATGAGCCGGCCGTCCCAGCGCCAGATGCGGTGCAGCGCCAGTTCGCCGAAGCCGCAGCGCCGGTGGAAGGCCGCCAGCGCCGCCACCGCGTCCTCCGGCGTTTGCCGCCAGAAATTTTGCGGACCGGCGGGCAGCCAGTTCGGCTCGTCTTTATCCGCCAGCCAGGCTGGGGCCGCATACGCCGCCAGCAGGCTTTGCAGCAGCGCCAGCTCGGCCGCCGCCTCCGCCGCCAGCTCGGGGGCAATATCCCCCGCCGCCGCCCGGCGGGAACAGGCCGTCGTCGCGCAGCAAAAGCTCCAGCGCGCAGTTTCCGGCCGGGTCAGCCCCCAGCGGCCCGGCACAGACGCGGCGGCAAAGCTCCTGCGTGGCCCGATCCTTCTGGCCGCCCCGCAGCATTTCGATGAAAACGTCTTGCGCTAAGCCGCCGAAAAGCAGCAATTCCTTCGCCTGCATAAGAAGACCTCCCCCGCGGCCCGGCAAATCTTGCCCGCAGGCAGGAAATTGCGCTAAAGACCGCGAATTTATAAATTTTATAGAGCTTTTTGCATATATCCGCCGCTTGCGGCAAATAAAAATCAGCTGGTGTAAGTATGTATCTTATTCGCCCGGACAGGTATAGTATTGATTATAGCAGACCCGCCCCCGCTCTGGCAAGCGGAAACGGCAATTTTCTCGCGGTCTCGTCGCTGGAGCGCGCCCGCCGCAATCTGGCGCGCGAGGCCCAGCAGACGCCGCCGCCGAAAAAAGCGGCCGCCCCGCCGCCGGCGCCCAAGCCGGAGCCGCCCCAAGAGCCGCCGCGCCGCCAGCCGTCCGCCAAAAAACCGGCCCGCCCCAAGCGCCCGCCGGCGATCCTGGCCACGCTTTCCGGCCTGCTGCTCTCCGGCATTATCCTGCTGGCCGCCACCGGGCTTTACGGGGCCTATTGCTTCTCGCGCGGGCTGCCGGGCGACGTGAATGTCTACGCCAGCACTATCATGTACTGCCTGGCCGTGTTTGCCGGCTGCTTCTGGGCCGGGGCCATGGTGAAGCGGAAAACGCTCGTCCCCGCCGGCATAATTTGCGCGACTTATCTGGTCATCAGCGTCGTCGTTTCGCTGCAGCTTTTCTCGCTGGCCGAATTCAAGTTCACCATGCTGCTGTTCAAGGTGCTGATCACGGCGGTGGCCGGGCTGGCCGGCTTCGTGCTGTCCGTCATACCGTATCTGATCAACCAGGCGCTAAAGCGCAGCCGCCAAAAGGAGCGGGAGCGCCGTCTGCGCCGCCGCGCGCAATATTAAGACAGCAAACCGGGCCTTCCCAAAAGGAGAGCCCGGTTTTTTCTGCTCAAATGCGCCGGTTAATCGCAGCGGCAATAGGCGGCGCGTATCTTTGCCACGTAGACTGTGTGAAAATCCTTATTCGGATACCATTTTTCCAGCAGCGCCGGGGGCAGCTGCTCCGGCTTGATCTCGTCGGTGTAGAGGGTATCCAGCAGCAGCACCAGCCGTGCCTCGGCAAACGCCGGGATACCGTCCAGCTGGATAAGCGTCAGGCCGGATTCGGCTATCTTATCCCGCTCACGCCCGGAAACGCTGCCCAGCAGAGACATTTCCTCTTTGCGGCCGTCGAAAAAGCTGAGCGAAAAGCAGCCCGCCGCGTCCATAAACTCTTTGGTGTAGCGCTGCGGGCGAATGAACACGAACGCCACGTCAAAGCCCCAGAGCACGCCCAAGCCGCCCCAGCTGGCCGTCATCGTGTTGGCCTTGGCGGCGTCTCCCGCCGTCACCAGCAGCCAGTCCTGCCCGATCGC
>CANQSW010000139.1 GCA_947626615.1 uncultured Peptococcaceae bacterium
CCACCAGTCCTGTTTCGCACAGAACTGGTGGCCTAAAATTTTACTTTTTGTGTCTACAAACTATTGACTATTTCAGCTTATGCCTCGCCTTTTTTGTATTGCCGAAAGTTTGGCGAACCGCTGCTTATCCGCCGGCATATCCTGAAAGCGAAAACGGAAGCGGGCCGGGGCGCTGCCTGGGCCAAAGAGGGTGGCCAGACGATGAAAAAGGGGAAGCTGGTGCATATGTTTGCCGGGTGCGGCACGCCGCAGGGTTACGTTTCTTACGCGGAAGACGATCTGGCCGCGCTGGAGCGGGTGTTCGTGCTGCTGGGCGCGCCGGGCTGCGGCAAAAGCGGTCTCATCGCCCGCGTGGCGGAAAATTTCTGCGAACGCGGCTTCGACGTGGAGCTTTGGCAGGGCACGGATCTAAGCGGCGGCGCGGAGGGCGTCGTGATACCGGAGCTGGCTGCAGCGGTGGTGGACGCGGGCTTTCGGCAATATATCCGCCCGCAAAACCCGGGCGTGGTGGAGGAAATATATAATCTGGGCGATTGCTGGGAGCAGGCGGAGCTTGCGGCCCACCGCGGCGAGATCAAACGCCTGGGACATGAGCTGCGGCGTTCTTTGCAGCGCGAGGCCGGGCTGCTGGCACTTTATCAGCAGGGCCGGGAGAAAGTCTACGCGGCGTCCGGCATACGCCTTTCCGAACGGGAGGTAGATGATATCTGCGCCAAATTGGCTAAAGAAATCTTTGCCGCCCGCCATATCCAGATACGCCGGTTTTTCGCCGAAGCGATGACGGCCGACGGCCTGAAAAGCTGCGCGCAGGAAATTTCCGCCTGCTGCCGCCGCCGATATCTGCTCTCCGGCGACGCCGCGCCCGTTTTAGAGCGTCTGGCTGAGCGGGCGGCGGAGCATGGCCACAGCGTCGATATCTATTACAGCTTTCTTGCGCCGGAGCGGCCGGTCATGCTGCTGTTGCCCGGTCTCTCGGCGGCGCTGCTGGACGCTTCTCTGGCGGAATTAGAGCCGCTGTATCAGGACGAGATCGTTCGCCTTGCCCCGGCCGAGCAGACGGAGCGTTTGGCCGAAGCGTTGGAGGGCGGGGAGCTGCCGGAGGCTCGTCTGGCGGCGGAACAGGCGGCCGGGCAGGCGGCGGAAACGCAAAAAGAGCTGGCGTCCTACTATACTGCCGCCATGGATTTTGCCAAGGTGGCGGAGCTTGGCAGCCGAATAATGCGCGAGCTTTGGCAAATGGCGGCGGAGCGCGGCTTTTAGGCGGTATATTTTAGAGCTCTCCGGCATATAGCTTAATTGAAACAGCGCGGGCTGCCGTCAAGCCGCCGGCGCGGGCTTGAGGAGGGCAAGGCAATGAGCGATTTGACCGGCGCGGAACGCATGACCATACCCCTGACGCAGACGGTTTTTCTGCCGAAAACGGCTATGGGCGTGCGCTATATAGATAAGATACGGGCTACGGTGTTCATCGACGATTTGCAGCGGAGCGAGGCCGGCGTCCGGCTGCGCGGCTTTTATGAGCTGGACCTGGAATATCAGGGCGTGGAGGGGCGCGGGCTGAACAAGCACCGCGTTATGCTGCCATTGAAGGTGCAGCCGCCGGCCGGCTGGCTGGAGGGTATACCCTACGAGGCGGCGGATCTGCACGGGACGGTCAGCCGCCCAATGATCAAAATACTCTCGCCGTACGTGATGGATTTTTCCGGCACGTTGAATTTGGCGTACGTCGGCAATTACCGCTGGCCGGAGGCCAAGGCCGCCGCGCCCGCGCCCGCCCCGGCGGAGCACATCATTACGCCGACGCGCCGCGTCTGGAGCAGCGATATCCCGCTGCCGGACGCCGACGCCATGGATAAACGCATCGCCAGCAAGATCGACCGTTTCTTTTTGGGCAAGGCGGCGAACGAGAAAAAGCCGCCCCGCACGATCAGCCAGGCCGACGCAGCGCCAACGCGCGAGGCCGTCGCAGACACGCCGCCAAAAGCAGCGTTGAAAATAACGCGTCTGGTGCCGGAGCCGTCTGCTGAAACGGACGCCCCGGCCGAGGCGGAGTCGCGCATACCCGTTTGGCATTTCCTCGCGCCCGATATCAGCCCGGCGCAGCAGGCGGCAAACGCGCCGGCAAGGCCCGCGGGCATTCCGGTATTCGATCCGCTGACCGACAGCGCGGCGGCTGACGCGCCGTTGGCAGAGGAGCTGCGTAGCGGCAGTATGGAGCAGATATACGCGCCTGGCCTGAACAAAAGCCGCTTTCGCACGCTGCTAACCGAGGCGGCGCTGGCACGCTTAAAGGCCCGGGGCGAAGATCTGGCGGCGGCCGCGTCGGAGCGGCAGGAGCAAACGGCGAAAAATGAACAGCCGCAGAACGCGGCCATAAAGGAGGCTGATACATTGACAGAGGAAGACATTATCACGGCAGAGGCAGCCGCAACGCCGGAGGAGACGCAGGAAAACGCGGCGGTAAAAACTGCGGAGACCGATGCAAAAGCTGAAATTCCGGCAACGATAACGGCAGACGCGGCGGCACAGCAGCCGGAAGTCTCAATCGAAGCAGCGGCAGACGCGGCGGCAACTCCTGCGGCAGCAGAAGCCCCGGCAGAAGCTGTTGCTGAAGTGACGGCGGCAGCCGCGTCCGCGCCGCAGCCTGCTGTCGACAGCGAGTTGAAAATGGTCAACGCCCAGGGCGTGCGGCTGAAGGTGTCGGCGGCACAACAGCCGGCCCGCGCCGCTTTTGCCATGCCCGGCGCGGCGAAAAAGGCCGGATCGTTCTCCCTGAAATATTACGTGGTCAAACCGGGCGACCAGCCGATGAGCATCGCTCTGCAAAACAACGTTTCGCTGGAGAAGCTGCTGGCCGCGAACCATATCGGCGAGGGCGAGCTGAAGCCGGGCTCGGTGCTGCGTATCCCCAGCTGAGGCAGACTTATAAAATTTAGCAAAAACGGAAATACCTATCCCTGAGACCATTAAAGGGGTAGGTGTTTTTTATGAATTGGCTGGTTTGGCTGCTGCCGTGCCTGGCCGGAATGTTAATGGCGGTGCAGGGCAGTATCAACGGGCAGGTCAGCAAGATCATCGGCACGCTGGAGGGCAACTTTCTGATGCACGTTGTCGGTCTGGCGGTCATATTTCTGCTGCTGTTTGCGGCCGGCGTGGGCGACGGCGACTGGAAAAAGCTGCCGGATCTGCCCTGGTACGGCTATTTGAGCGGCCTTATCAATGTCGTGATAATTTACGGCGTCATGGTGTCCATACCCAGGCTCGGCGCGGCATCGGCCACCACGGCTATCGTGGCGGGGCAGGTGGCCACCGCCGCCGTTATCGACTGGCTGGGCCTTTTCGGGCTGGAGAAAACGCCAGTATCATACGCCCAGATCGCTGGCGTGGCGGTGCTGGCGCTCGGCGTCAAGCTGCTGCTCGGCAAATAAAAGGAACCACCGGCGTAGCCGGTGGTTTTTCATATGCGGGCATAGCCCTCTGTTCCTCGCGGGCGCGTAAACGCG
>CANQSW010000140.1 GCA_947626615.1 uncultured Peptococcaceae bacterium
CTAATGCAGGCTCTCGCCATTCTTAACGACCCGGCGGGCTGCAATATCGGCCGACGCCGCATGACGGTTTCGACCTGCGGCCTTGCGCCGGAGATCAGGCGTTTTGCCGACGAGCAAACTGAGACCGGCCTGGCAGTATCGCTGCACGCGCCGAACGACGCGCTCCGCTCCCGCCTTATGCCGGTGAACCGCCGCTACGGCTTAAAAGAGCTGCTTGCCGCCTGCGATTATTATACGGCAACGACCGGCCGCCGCGTCAGCTACGAATACGCGCTGCTTCGCGGCGTGAACGACAGCCGGGAGCAGGCCGCCGAACTGGCGCGTCTGCTGGCGCATCGTCTGGCGCACGTCAACCTGATACCGGTAAATTTTGTGGCTGAGACAGGATTTCTGCCCAGCTCTGCCGAAATAATAAACGAATTTGCGGCGATACTGCGCCGTCGCGGGGTGGAGACGACTATCCGCGAGAAGCGCGGCGACGATATCGACGGCGCCTGCGGGCAGCTGCGCCGCCGTATCAGCCGGGGAGGTGGCAAATGAGCATCAGACATCTGGCTTTCTCACAGCAGGGCGCGGGGCGCGCCAACAATGAGGACCGCTTCAGCGTCTGCGACGAGCTGGGGCTTTTTGCGGTGTCGGACGGCATGGGCGGGCATAACGCTGGCGAGGTGGCCAGCGCTATCGCCGTGCAGAGCGTCGCCGCTTATCTGGCTGAAAACGCAGGCAAAGCCGAACCGGCCCAGCTGCTGGAGGACGCCGTGGCCCGCGCCAACAGCGAAATATTCGCCGCCGGGCAGGAAAACGAGGCGCGCCGCAATATGGGGGCGACGCTGGCCTTGGTCTGGCAGCAGCCGGAGCGCCTGTTCGTGGCCCACGTGGGCGACAGCCGCGTTTACGTTTTCAATCAGGAGCAGGCAAGAAGCCTCACCTCCGATCATTCCGTGGTGGGGCAGCTGGTGCGCGAGGGCGCTATCAGCCCGGAGGAAGCTCTGCACCACCCGAAAAAAAATATCCTCACCCGGGCGCTGGGCATGGAAGAAGAAGTGAAGCCGGATATCAGCGCGTTTCAGCCGCCGATCCCCGGTTATCTTTTGATCTGCTCCGACGGCATCAGCGCCTATCTGCCGATGGAGCAGGTGCTGCCGCAGGTGGCCGCCAAGGTGAAACGCGAACAGATATTGCCGGTTTTGGCCGAGCTGGCCAAGGAGGCCGGCAGTCTTGACGATATAACCGGCATTTTGCTGTGGGACGAAGAGGAGGCGGCTGGCAATGTCTGATCTCATCGGCACGATATTCCACGACCGCTACGAGATACTGGAGGTTTTGGGCTCCGGCGGCACGTCCGTGGTATATAAAGCCAAGGATACGATACTTAACCGTCTGGTCACTATCAAGATCCTGCGCAAGCAGGCCGACGCCGACGCTAAATTCCTGCAGCGCTTCCGCAACGAGGCGCAGGCGGTCGCCAAGCTCTCGCACCCCAACATCGTCAGCATTTATGACGTGGCTTTTTCCGGCGACCTGAATTATCTGGTCATGGAATACGTGGAGGGCTGCAGCCTGAAAGAATATCTGGATAAATACGCGCCGCTGCCGGTGGATCAGGCTTTGGCTATCTTCCAGCAGCTGCTGCAGGCGTTGCAGCACGCCCACGAGAACAACGTTATCCACCGTGATATCAAGCCGCACAATATCCTGCTGGATACCAAGCAGAACGTGCGGGTGACGGATTTCGGCCTGGCCGTCAACGCCGGCGACCTGGCCAGAGAGGCCGGCGGCAGCGATATCATGGGTTCGGTCTATTATATGTCGCCGGAGCAGATCAAAGGCGAGACCGTCAGCGCCGCCACGGATATATATTCCGCCGGCGTGGTGCTGTATGAGATGCTCTGCGGCTGCCGCCCCTTCACGGGCGAGACGGCAGAGGAGATCGCCCGCCAGCATTTGAAAGGCAGCTGCAAGCCGCCGCATAAGATCAATCCGGCGGTCAGCACCGAACTTTCGTCTTTCGTCATCAAAGCGCTGCGCCGCGATAAGGAGCTGCGTTTTACCAGCGCCGCCCAAATGCTCGGCGAGCTGAGAGCTATCCAGAACAAGGGCCGCCGCGTGCCGATAAAACCGCTGACGCTGGACGTTCTGCCCGGCGTAAAGACGGAGCCCGGCCGCACCGAGCCGCCGGAGGAGGAACGCAAGGTCGTCGTCAAACGGCACGTTACCCTGCCGGAGCAGCCGCGCAAAAAAATGAAATTCTTCCGCGACGGCAAACCAACCTCGGTCTTTTACATCACGTTGATCGGCGTGCTGCTGGTGCTGACGCTGTTCGGCTCGCTGGCCAGCATATTGAGCGCGCTGACTTCGGGCAGCGAGGAGATAGAAGTCAAAAGCTATATCGGTATGCAGCTGGACGAAGCGCAGACCTCGCTGGAAAACGACGGTCTTAAAGCGACGGTGAAATACGCTTACAGCGCGGAATACGCCAATAACATGGTGATACAGCAGAGCATCAACCCTGGCCAGCACGTTAAAGCCGGGCGGTTCATCGAACTGACGGTGAGCCAGGGCAGCCAGACGTTCACCATGCCGTCCATCAAGGATATGACGCTCTCGCAGGCCAAGGTAACGCTCAGCAAGTATAACGTCACCATCGAAGCTACCGAAGTGGTGGACGAATCCGTCGCTGCGGGCAATATCATCAGCCAGAGCCCGGAGGAGGGCGCGGAGGTGGCCGCCGGGGCCGTTATCACGGTGACGGTGAGCCAGGGCAAGGAGATCGCCGTGCCTGATCTGCGCGGCCGCACCGAAGAAGACGCCATGGTCTATCTGGTGCTGCAAGGGCTGACGGTGGGCGAGATCACGCGCGAAGAAAGCACGGCTTACGCCGCGGGGCTGGTCTGCGCGCAGAGCCTGGCCGCCGGGGATACTGTGCTGGAGGGCAGCCCGATCAATCTGGTCATATCCTCCGGCCCGGGCCCGCAGAGCAAGACCGCCCGGCTCACCTATACCCTGCCTTCCGGGCAGGACGTGACCTATCATCTGATCATTGAGATAACCGACGCCAACGGCACGCGCCAGGAATACAGCGCCGTACACCGCGGCGGCGAAACTATCGTCCGCGACGTTGAGGTATCCGGCGGCGGCACGGTTAAGGTATATCTGGACGGCGACGTTGTGTACAGCCAGGACGTGACGGCATGACGGCGCCCATAGACGGCGTTTTGCTGAAAGCGTTCGGCGGGTTTTATTTCGTGCAGGCTAAAGATACGCTTTATGCCTGCAGCCTGCGCGGCCGTCTGAAGCAGGAGCTGAAAGACGCGCCGCTGGGGCTTATCGTCGGCGACAGGGTGAAGATCACGCCGCTGGCCGACGAATCGGCTCAGCTGGCCGGGGCTTTTGCCGGCGCGCCGGCGGATATGCCGAAAGCCGTGGTGGAGGAGCTTTGCGCGCGGCGCAATTATCTGGTGCGCCCGAAGATCGCCAACGTCGAACAATGC
>CANQSW010000141.1 GCA_947626615.1 uncultured Peptococcaceae bacterium
GCGCCCTGCTGCTGGATATCGAGATAACCGACGAAGGCGCGGCGGAGATCGCCGGGCGTTCGCGCGGCACGCCGCGTATCGCCAACCGGCTGCTGCGCCGCGTGCGTGATTTCGCCTGCGGGAAGGGCAACGGCCTGATCGACCGCGATATGGCGAAATACGCGCTGGAGCTTTTGGATATCGACCAAAAGGGGCTGGACAAGACCGACCAAAAGGTGCTTATGGCCATAATCGAGACGTTTGGCGGCGGCCCGGTGGGGCTGGATACCATCGCGGCCACCATCAGCGAATCGGTGGATACTATCTTCGACGTGTGCGAGCCCTATCTTTTGCAGCTGGGCTTTCTGAACCGCACGCCGCGCGGGCGTATGGCGACGGCCGAGGCGTATAGGTATCTCGGCCTGGAGCCGCCGCAGGGTAGATCCTTTGAGGGCAGCCTTTTTAACGCCTGACCAATCAAAACCGAGGTGATAATATGAAGCTGCTGCTGCATTGCTGCTGCGCGCCGTGCAGCGTTATGCCGCTCCGCCTGCTGCGCGCGGACGGTATCGAACCGGCGGCATTTTTCTATAACCCCAATATCCACCCGTACAGCGAATACAGAAAACGCCGCAACACTTTCCGCGAATATATGGAGAGCCAGCGCGTCTCCTTCGCCATGCTGGACGATTACGATATGGAGACTTTTCTGGCCGGGGTGGCGGCGCACCCGGAGGCCCGCTGCGGCTTCTGTTACCGTCTGCGGCTGCACGCCGCGGCGGAGTTTGCGGCGGCGCACGGCTTTGACACGCTTTCCACCAGCCTGCTGGTGAGCCCTTATCAGAAGCATGAGCTGATCAAAGAAGCGGGCGAACAGGCGGCGGCGGAGTTCGGGCTGAATTTTTATTATCGCGATTTCCGGCCCTATTTCCGCGAGGGGCAGGAGATAGCCCGGGCGGAGGGCCTGTATTTGCAGGGCTATTGCGGCTGCGTTTACAGCGAGAAGGAGCGTTATTTCAAGCCCAAAGCCCAGCCGCTGATTTTGGACAACAAATGGCAGAAGCGCGAGAACCGGCGCGCGGCGGCCGAAAAGACGGAGCAGGCATGATATGGTTTTGACACGCAAACAAAAAGCATTTGGGCGGGCGGCGCTGCTGCTTTTGGCAGCGCTGGCCTTATTCTGCCTGCTGCCGGGCGCGGCGCGGGCGGCGAATATCCGCGTCTGCCTGAAGACCGCCGCCACCGACAGCGAATTTACCATAGAAGAAGGCATTTATGAGGTGCGGGGCGGCAACCTGGCGGCGGAAACGCTCTGCGACGCCTGGGAGGGCGACGTGGTGCGCGTTGTTAAAGGGGCCGCCGGCTTCACGGTCTATTTGAACGACGAGGAGGCCGGCCGTTCGGCGGCCAACGTCTCGCTGCTGGCGACCGACGACGAGGATTGCTCGCTCAGCTTCGGCGGCAAGGAATACCGCGGCAGCTTTTCCGTGCTGACCAACGGTTACGTGCTGAACGTGCTCGATCTAGAGTATTATCTTTACGGCGTGGTGGGCGAGGAGATCGGCTATAACGCGCCGGAGGAGGCTCTGCGGGCGCAGGCTATCGTGGCGCGCTCCTACGCGGCCTATTATATGGGCGGCACGTATTACGACGTTCTGGCCACCACTTCCAGCCAGGTCTACGGCGGCCTTTCGGCGGAAAAGGCGCACGTCAGCCGGGCGGTGCGCGACGCTGTGGACGATCAGGTGCTGTATTACGACGGCGATCTGGTGGAGGCCGTGTTTTCCAGCAGCGCCGGCGGCTACACCGAGGATAATGAAAACGTCTGGGGCGGGCAGGCCCGGCCCTATCTGCGCGGCGTGCCTTCGCCCTATGACGAGGGTTATAACAACTACACCTGGGAAGTCTCTTACACCCCGGCGCAGTTAAAGAATCTGGCCGAAGCCTACATGAAGCGCGTCAACCAGAGCGGCAGTTTCGGCAGCTTCGTCCGGCTGGAGGTCTCGTACGAGGCGGCGGGCGGCGGCAAGACCGTCTCCGGTCGCGCCACCAACGCCACGCTTATCGGCACGCAGGGCAGCGTCAGCGCCAAAAACGACGCCATACGCACCATGCTGGGGCTGAAAAGCACTCTGTTCAAGGTGACGGCGGGCGCGGCCTCCGAGGTGGACGACGTCGACGAAGAAATGGACGAGGTATATGTGCTGGGCGCTAACGGCGATCTGGAACGGCGGCCGGTCGACGAGGTCTATGCCGTGGGCGCGGGCGATATCGTCGGCCAGCTGGGCGATCTGACCAAGGCATATATGCGCAGCGCCTCCGGCCTGGCGGCGTTTGGCGGCGGCAGCGGCAGCGCCAGCGCGCAGGGCGTGACGATCAAAGGCGGCGGTTGGGGCCACGGCGTGGGGCTCAGTCAATACGGCGCCATCGGTATGGCCGCGGACGGCTATACCGCCGAGGAGATACTGGAGCATTATTACGGCGGCGAGCGGCCTCGCCTGCTGCAGATAGACGATTTAGATTAGAGGATAAAAGCATGAAGCTGGAGGATTTTGTTTACGACCTGCCGGAGCGCCTGATCGCGCAGACTCCGGTGGAGCCGCGCGACGCCTCGCGTCTTTTGGTGCTGCGGCGGGCCGACGGCAGCCTGGAGCATAAGCATTTCTACGATCTGCCGGATTATCTTGACCCCAAAGACGTGCTGGTGATCAACCGCACCAAGGTGCTGCCGGCCCGGCTGTGGGCGCACCGGGATTCCGGCGCGCTGATCGAAGTGCTGCTGGTGCAGCAAGTGGACTTGAACCATTGGAAGGCGCTGGTGCGGCCCGGCCGCAAGGCTCGCCCCGGCGAGCGGTTGACGTTTGCCGAGGGCCTGCTGGCAGGCGAGATCGAGGCTGTGGTGGAGGAAGGCATGCGCCTGATCCGTTTCGATTATCAGGGCGATTTTATGGCGATACTGGACAAGCTCGGCACTATGCCGCTGCCGCCTTATATCCACGAGGAGCTGCGGGATCAGAGCCGCTATCAATGCGTCTATGCCAAAGACCCCGGTTCTGCCGCCGCGCCCACCGCCGGCCTGCATTTCACTAACGAGCTGCTGGATAAGATACGCGCCAGGGGCGTTGCCGTGGCCGAGGTGCTGCTGAACGTGGGGCTCGGTACTTTTCGTCCCGTCAGGGTGGAAAATATCGAGGAACACCAAATGCACTCGGAATATTATGCCGTCGACGCGGCCACAGCCGAGCTGATCAATCAGCGGCGCGCGGCGGGAGGGCGTATCGTCGCCGTCGGCACCACCAGCACCCGCACGCTGGAGACGGTCGCCACCGACGACGGCGTCGTGCAGGTCGCCAGCGGCTGGACGCAGAAATTCATTTACCCCGGCTACAAATATAAGGCGGTGGACGCGCTGGTGACGAATTTTCACCTGCCGGGCAGTACGCTGATGATGCTGGTG
>CANQSW010000142.1 GCA_947626615.1 uncultured Peptococcaceae bacterium
TGGCGGAAAAAACAGTTGCATTTTTGAAAAAAATGTGGTAGGATAAGAAGCGATAACGCAAGGATAAAGGAAGTAAGCGCGTCGGGATGCCCTCTTCCAGAGACGGCCGCCGCCGGTTTTGTGCCGACGGCTGCAAGCGGCCGGTGGGCGGGACGCGGCTGAAGTTCCCTTTGGAGCGGCGGCGCTGAACCGAGTTCGCAGTAGGCGCCGACGGCCGGCGCCGTTACCCGCCGCAGGAGTGTTTGCTTCGGGCAAAAAGCAGGGTGGTACCGCGGAGATGTGACCGTCTTCGTCCCTTTGACGGCAAAGGGGCGGGACGGTCTTTTTTGATCGGGCGGTCCCGCGCCGCTCCGGGCGATCCGGCGCGGCTGGTGCGGGCCGTGCGCTATTTTGCCGAAAAGGCCGGCGTTTACGGCATGGTCGCGGGGCAATGTCTGGACGTGCAGGCGGAGGGACGGCCCGTGACGCTGGCGGAACTTCAGGCTATCCACCGCGCCAAAACCGGCGCTCTGCTGCAGGCCGCCGTGGTGACTGGCGGTATCCTGGGCGGCGCGGACGCGGCGGCGGAGGACGCTCTGGCGGAGTTTGGCGCGGCGTTTGGGCTGGCCTTCCAGATCACCGACGATATTTTGGACGCGACGGGCGACGCGGCGGCGCTGGGCAAGCCGACCGGCAGCGACGCGGCCAATAACAAAGAAACGTATATCACGCTGCTCGGCCCGGCCGGCGCGGCGCAGGCGGCGGCGGAGGCCACGGCTAAGGCCGTGGCGGCGCTTACACCGCTGGGAGAAAGGGCGGCCCTTTTGCAGGGCATCGCCGCCTGTTGTTTGAAGCGAGACCGTTAAGATCTGATCGGAGATAAAATTATGCTGGCAATTTTGCAAAGCTGCTCTCTGCAAGGCGCGGAGGCGTATATGGTGCAGGTTGAAGTCGACGTTTCGCGCGGTATGCCCGCGTTTGAGATCGTGGGCCTGCCGGACGCCGCCGTGCGCGAGAGCCGCGAGCGGGTGCGCACCGCGCTCCGCAACAGCGGGCTGGAATTTCCTTTCCAGCGCATCACGGTGAACCTGGCCCCGGCTGACGTGAAAAAGGAGGGCGCGAACCTTGATTTTGCGATCGCCGTGGGTATTCTGCTGGCCACCGGCCAGCTGCCGGAGGACGCCTCGCGTCTGGCCAGAACGGCTTTTCTGGGCGAGCTTTCGCTGGACGGCGGCCTGCGTCCCGTAAACGGCGTGCTGCCCGTGGCCTACGCGCTGCCGGGCGCGGGTATAGAAGACCTGCTTCTGCCGGCCGCCAACGCGGCCGAGGGCGCGCTGCTGGGGCAGACGCGGGTGTTCGGCATTGAAAGCCTCGGCCAGTTTGTCGAGTTTTGGCTGGGGCAAAAGCAGATCGAGCCCACCGTGGTGGACGTGGCGGCGCTGTTTGCCGCTTCCCGCCGCGAAAACGCCGCCGGAGTGGATATGGCGGACGTGCGCGGCCAGCAGGCCGTAAAACGCGCGATGGAGATCGCCGCCGCCGGGCGGCATAACCTGCTGATGGTGGGTTCTCCCGGCTCGGGCAAAACGATGCTGGCCAAACGCCTGCCCACCATTCTGCCGGATCTGACTCTGGCGGAGAGCCTGGAGACGACGCGTATATACAGCATTTGCGGGCTGCTGCCGGAGCACTCGCCGCTGATAACGGAGCGGCCGTTTCGCGCGCCGCACCACACCGCCAGCCCGCAGAGCATCATCGGCGGCGGCAAAACGCCCCGGCCGGGCGAGATCAGCCTGGCGCACAACGGCGTGCTGTTTCTGGACGAGCTGCCGGAGTTTTCCCGCTTCGTGCGCGAGGCGCTGCGTCAGCCGCTGGAGCAGCGCGTGGTGACGGTATCGCGCGTGCAGGGGCCGCAGGATTTCGCCGCGTCGTTCCAGCTGGTGGCGGCGATGAACCCCTGCCCCTGCGGTTATCTGGGCGACCCTTTGAAGCAATGCAGCTGCACGCCGTATCAGGTATCGCGCTATCTTGGGCGCATTTCCGGCCCGCTGCTGGACCGCATCGATATGCAGGTGAACGTGCAGCGGGTGGAATACGAGGCGCTGGCCGGGGGCGAGCGGCCGGAGACCTCCGCCGAGATCAGAAAACGCGTGACGGCGGCGCGCAATATCCAGCTGGAGCGCTTCCAAGACGAAAATATCTTCGCCAACGCCGATATGAGCCACAGCCAGCTGGAGAAATACTGCAAGCTTACCGACGACGCGGCCGGCCTTTTGGCGCAGGTGTTCCGCCAGCTGCAGCTTTCGGCCCGCGGCCACGATAGATTGCTGAAGGTGGCGCGGACGATCGCCGACCTGGCGGGGGCGGAGCGGATCGAAATGCCGCATCTGGCCGAAGCCGTGCAGTATCGCGGCCTGGAGCAGTTCGCGGCATATAAATAAACGCGGGCTAATAGATTGTGTTGGTAAAAGTTGTGGGATAGACGGAGGATAGTCATGTTTGCCAAAAGAATATTCGCGGCGCTTTTCGCCCTGCTGCTTTTGCTGCCGGCGGGCTGCGGCGTTTGGCCGGCGCGGGAGGACGAAGATATAAACGCGTATCAGCCGCCCAAAGGCTGGCGCGCGCCGAACTTGAAAATAATGGCGCTGGATATGTATGAAAGCACCTACATCGTGCGCCCGAAGCTGGACGACGCTTATCAGGTGCTGCCGGGGCAATACGAATTTTTCGAGCGGCGGGAGATCGCGAGCAACGCCGAGGCGGCGCGGGCCTACGTGCAGGGCGCGGCGCTGCGGGAATACACGCTGGCCTGCGAGAAGCGCGGTTCGGTCTTTTCCAATCACGCCGCCGGCAAAATGGTGGCGCTGACGTTCGACGACGGGCTTTTCAAGCAGAAAACGCCGAAGATACTGGAGATATTGCAGGAGCATAACGCGCGGGCCACCTTCTTTGCGCTGGGCCGCTACGTGCAGAACAACCCCGATCTGGCGCGGCAGGTGCTGGAGGCGGGCTGCGAGCTGGGCAGCCATTCGTGGTTCCACAGCAAGCAGACCACGCTTTCGGCCGAGGAGCGGGCGGCGGATTTTGCCCGCGTGGCCAAAGCCTTCCGCGACGCGACGGGGTCTGAACCGTATCTCTTCCGCGCGCCCTACGGCGCTATAAACGACGACCTGAAGCAGGATATCGCCGCGCAGAACATGATATCCGTGCTGTGGTCGCTGGATACCGAGGACTGGCGCGCTAAATCGGCCGACGCGGTGTATAACGCCGTGATGCGCGATATCGACCCCGGCGATATCATATTGCTGCACGAAAACGGCGAGTATACGCTGGAGGCTTTGCCGCGTCTGCTGGATAAGCTGACGGAAGAAGGCTATCAGCTGGTGACGGTCAGCGAGCTCATCTACGCCGGCAGCGACGTGCAGGCCGCGGCGGCAGACCGCCCCGCCGA
>CANQSW010000143.1 GCA_947626615.1 uncultured Peptococcaceae bacterium
CCTCCTGCACGCTGCCGGAGCAAAGCATGGCAAAGCCCGTCTGGCTGCAGGCCATAACGTCGCTGTGGTCGCCGAAGATAGAAAGCGCGTGGGTGGCCAGGGCGCGCGCCGCCACGTGGATAACGCCCGGCAGCTGCTCGCCCGCGATGCGATACATATTCGGTATCATCAGCAGCAGCCCCTGCGAAGCCGTAAAAGTGGTGCCAAGGCTGCCGCTGGCCAAAGCGCCGTGCAAAGCGCCCGCCGCGCCGCCTTCCGACTGCATTTCCGTGATCGAGACCGTCTGCCCGAAGATATTTTTCCGCCCTGCGGCCTGCCATTCGTCCACGTATTCCGCCATGGTGGAGGAAGGCGTGATCGGATAGATCGACGCCACGTCGGTGAAGGCATAGGCCGCGTAGGCCGCCGCCTGATTGCCGTCCATTGTTGCCTGAAGCCTGTTTTTTGCCATGATCTGAAATTCACCCTTCCCAAAATAAAAAGTCAGCCGACTATCTGCAAAGCAGCCGCCAGCGCCGTGCCGGGCAGCCCCAGCCAGCCGCCGGCCAGCAAAGTCACCGCGTTTATCGGCACGGCAAAGCCGGACGCAGGAGCCAGCCAGTTCAGCAGGGCCAGCGAACCATATCCCAGCAGAAAATTGCCGCCAAGCGCGCCCAGGCTCTGCCCGAACCCCCGCCCGGCCAGCAGGCTTGCCAGAAGATAAGCCGCCGCCGCTGCCGCCGCATAGATCAACCAATTCGGCATTGCGATCCCTCCTTTTTGGGCCGGGCCGGAAAAGACCTACCCGTCCTAAGGCAAATTTATGCCGGAAAGCCCGCAATATACCGATGATTTGGCCGTTTTGCCCAAGTATTCCGCGACAAACGGCCGCCCCGTTTCAGGGCTCAATTACATTTTGCCATATAAAACGACAAAACACAAGAGCAAGTTTAGGTATTTTTGCTGCACCCTGGCAGAACGGCAAAAATCAAGGCCGCCAAGGCGGCGGGAGCAGCCCCCTGCCGGCGGCCCAAGGAAAAGGCGGCCCGCATAGCTCGGGCCGCCGCCAAAAGCGCGTTTTGCCGCCGTCAAATATCCAGCCGGCCCTGCAGCGCGCGGCCCAGCGTCACCTCGTCGGTATACTCCAGATCGCCGCCCACGGCCACGCCGTAGGCAAGCCGCGTCACTTTGATGCCGAGGGGTTTGATCTGCCGCGCCAGATAAAGCGCCGTAGCCTCGCCCTCCACGCCGGTGTTGGTGGCCATAATGACCTCTTTTACCGGCGAATCGTGCAGGCGCTGCATGAGGCTTGCGATATTCAGCTCCGCCGGGCCGACGCCTTCCATGGGCGAGAGCGCGCCGTGCAGCACGTGATAGCGCCCGTGGAACTGGTTGGTGCGCTCGATCACGATACAATCGCCGGGCTGCTCCACCACGCAGAGCAGCTTTTCGTCGCGGCTGCCGTCCAGACAGACCGGGCAGCAATCGTCGTCGGTCAAATTGCCGCAGATACGGCAGCGTTTCACCTTGGCGCGGGCCTCGCGGATCGCGTCAGATAGCCCCAGCGCGTCGGCCTCGCGGGCGTTCAAAAGGTGCAGCGCCAGCCGCTGCGCCGTTTTCGGCCCCACGCCCGGCAGCTTGTTCAGATAGCTTATCAGCTGCTCCACCGAGGGCGGATAAAAATACATTACCATAAAATTACCTCTGGCCCAATTAGCTTTGGCGGCTTAAAAGGGCAGCTTCATGCCGCCCGTCACGCGGCCCATGCGCTCGCCGGCGATATCGGCGGCCTTGCTCATCGCGTCGTTGATAGCGGCCAGTATCAGATCTTGCAGCATTTCCACGTCGTCCGGGTCGACGACCTCCGGGTCGATCTCTATGCCCAGGATATCGTTGGCGCAGTTGGCCGTCACCTTCACCACGCCGCCGCCGGACACGCCCTCCACCGTCGTTTCCTTAAGCTCCTCCTGCGCGCGCGCCATATCGTTCTGCATACGCTGCGCCTGACGCATCAAAGCCTGCATATCCATGCCTCTTGCCATGCTTCGTCCTCCTCAAAATCGTTTTATCCGCAAAAATATTGTATTTTAGTATATGACGTTATTTGGCGGCGCTCTCCAGCCGGGCGGCCTGCAGCAGAGCCAGCTCCAGCGTCAGCCGCGGCGTCAGCGAGAAGCGCAGCCGCTGGTCGCCGTCCACCAGATCGCGCAGCATTTGCAGGGCCCGCTCGCGCGAAAGCACCGTGGGCTTGCCGGAAAGGCCGATCAAAAGCTGTTCGCGCACGAATTCCAAAAGCTGCTGCAAAAACAGCCGCATATCGCGCCCCTCGGCGGCCAGAAGCTCCACGCCCTTGACGATGCGCAGGCCGTCGTGCCCGGCGATCGCCTCGGCCATTGCCAGCATAAAGCGCTCGTTCACGATACCGAGCACGCCGGAGATCGCCTCGGTGGTGAGTTTGCCGTCCGTGGCCACCAGACATTGATCCAGCAGGCTCACCGCGTCGCGCAGGCCGCCCTCGGCCCGGCGGGCGATAAGCTGCAGCGCCGCCTCGTCGGCCTCGCGGCCCTCCTGCCGCAGCAGGCGCTGCAAATGCTCGTATAGCTGCTGCTGCCCCACGCGGTGAAAATCAAAGCGCTGGCAGCGGGATAATATCGTCACCGGCACTTTGTGCGGCTCGGTGGTGGCGAGAATGAACATCACGTATTCCGGCGGCTCCTCCAGCGTTTTCAGCAGCGCGTTGAAAGCCTCGGTGGTCAGCATATGCACCTCGTCGATGATATAGACTTTGCGCTTCTCCTGCGCGGGCAGATATTTGACGCCGTCGCGCAGGTCGCGCATCTCGTTGATACCGCGGTTGCTGGCCGCGTCTATCTCCAGCACGTCCATCGAAGCGCCTTTGGCGATACGCCGACAGGCCTCGCACTCGCCGCAGGGCTCGCCGTCCCGCGGGTTTTCGCAATTCACCGCGCGGCTCATGATCAGCGCCGCCGAAGTCTTGCCCGTGCCGCGAGGGCCGCAGAAGATATAGGCGTGCGCCACCCGCTGCTGGCGCAGCGCCCGCAGCAGAGTGTCCGCCACGTGGTCCTGCCCCACCAGATCGGCCAGCCGGGCCGGGCGGTATTTGCGGTATAGAGCGGTATATTCCATAGTTTCACCTGTTAAAGCGGGCTAAGCTCAAAACGGCGCGTCCTCGTCGTCGTCGCCCACAAAATCCTCCACCATATCGGCAAAGCGGGTAAACTGCTTGAAGAACAGCAGGTTATCCTGCCCCGGCGTGAACGTACCTACCGTGTTGTCAACAGGCCACTCAACATTGCTCCCATTCCCAGGGATCAACGTGATCTTCGAAGCCTTTAACTCCTCTTCCGTATAGTTTGTTGTCTTGACTTGCAGTTCGAATTTTTGCGTATAGTTATCGATCTGCCAGA
>CANQSW010000144.1 GCA_947626615.1 uncultured Peptococcaceae bacterium
CGTCTCGTTTGCGGCCGCCAGCACCGGCAGATGATACAAAGCCCCCATAGCGGCCCGCACCACCTTCGGAGCAAAGGGATCGGCGCAGTTATCGGCCAGCAGCACGCCGGCAAGCCCCGCCGCCCAGGCCGTCCGCAATATCGTCCCCACGTTGCCGGGGTCCTGCAGACCGTCCAGCAGGGCGATAGTGCCGCCCGCGGCGTTTTGGGCAAATTCCCGCGGCGTTAGCCGGGGCAGCTCCAGCGCCAGCAGCGCCCCCTGCGACGTTTCCGCCGGAGAGACGGCAGCCAAGAGCGCCCCCGCCATGGCCAAGGCCGGACAGCCCTTTTGGCGGGCCAGCTCTAAGAGCGCCGCCAGACGAGGCTCGTCCGCCCGCGCCGCGTCATAAAGCAAAAACGCGGGAGAAAGCGGCGAACACAGCGCCTCGCGCACGTTGACCAGCCCTTCCGCCAGAAAAAGCCCGGCGGCTTCCCGGTTCTTTTTGGCGGCAAGCGAGCGCGCCAGCTTGACGTAACGGTTGTCCCTTGAGGTTATAACAGGATCCATGCTCAGTCCTGCCATAGGTACACAGCTGCAATTTTATCTCAGGGCCGCCTTGGCCTTTTCGGCGATAGCGGCAAAGCCGGCGGCGTCGCTGACGGCCAGCTCGGCCAGAACCTTGCGGTTGATGGTGACGCCGGCCTGCTTCAGGCCGTTCATCAGGCGGCTGTAAGAGAGGCCGTTCAGACGGGCGGCGGCGTTGATGCGCGTGATCCACAGTTTGCGGAAATCGCCCTTCTTCTTGCGGCGATGCGCGAAGCTGTCGTTCATCGCCTTGATGACCTGCTGATTGGCTACGCGGAACAGCTTGGAATTGGAAGCGCGGTAGCCCTTGGCAAACTTCAAAATCTTCTTATGGCGTTGATGCTTGGTAAAGCCTTTTTTAACTCTGGTCATTTATATTTCCTCCTGGATCTTCGATTTGAAACTTCGCTTTGCAAGGCCCGGCTTAAAGATAAGGCAGGCAGTCCTTCAGACGCTTCACGTCGGCGGAAGTGGCTATCGCGGACTTCCGCAGGTTGCGCTTTCTCTTGGGGGTCTTGGTCTCCAGGATATGGCTGGTGTAAGCGTGATTTCTTTTCAGCTTGCCGCTGCCGGTGGCGCTGAATCTTTTGGCCGCGGCACGGCGTGTTTTCATCTTAGGCATAATGCTCCTCCTCAAAAAAAATATTTTTGTCAAAACTTATTTCGGTGCCAGAATCATTGTCATATTGCGACCTTCAACCTTGGCGGGCTTTTCCACCGAGGCGACTTCGGCCAGGCGCTCCGCCATCTTCTGGCAGACCTCTATGCCCAGCTCCGGGTGGGTGATCTCGCGCCCGCGGAACATAATGGTGACCTTCACCTTGTCCCGCCCGGCCAGGAACTTCTCGGCGTTTTTGGCTTTCACCTCAAAGTCGTGCGCTTCGATGTTGATACGCAGCTTCACTTCCTTCAGGCTGATCGTGCGCTGATTTTTTTTGGCTTCCTTCTCCCGCTTCAGCTGTTCAAAGCGGTATTTGCCGTAATCCATCAGCTTGCAGACCGGCGGCTTGGCGTTCGGCGCGATCTCCACCAGGTCAAGCTCGCGCTCGTGCGCGATGCGCAGCGCTTCCCTGACGGCCACGATACCCAACTGCTCGTCGTTCTCGTTGGAAATCAAACGACATTCGCTCGCTCTGATCTCCTCGTTGATTCGCAACTCCTTAAAAATGATCTTTCACCTCCATCGTTTGACCGCGCCCCCGCTTTCGGGGCGCAAAAAAAGTGGGAAGAAATCCCACTTCTCACGTTCCAACCAAGCGGCCGGACGGCATTTTGCCGGCGCAGGCCCTTGATCTTCGGATTTACCCGCCAGCTTGGGCCGGCCAGGTGAGAAGCGAAACTTCTGCTTTGGTTGTCCCGCTCCGGGCAGAGCTGCCCCGAGCGCTTATACATATTAGCACAACGCGCCTGCCATGTCAAGACATTTGGCGCAAATTTTCGCCCAGCCGCCGCAAAAACGCCATAAGATCGTCGCCCATGACGCCGGCGGCGGCGTCCGCGTCGAAGCTGGCCGCCAAAAGCGCCCGGTAAAGCGCCCCGGCGTCCTCCACCCCGGCGATACCGCATGGCAGAATATCCACCCCGTCCCAGTCGCCGCCCAGGCAGACGCGCCCCGCGCCCGCCAGCTCCACCGCGTGCGTTACGTGCCGCGCCCAGTCCGCCGCTTCGGCCCGCCCGTCCGCCCGCAGAAACTGCGGGGCCAGCGTGATACCCACCATACCGCCGCTTGCGCCGATCGCGTGCAGCTGTTCGTCCGAAAGGTTGCGCCAATGCCCGCAGAGCGCCCGGCAGCAGGTATGGCTCACAAAGAGAGGCCGCCCCGCGTCCGCCAATATCTCCGCCGCCTGCCAGAAGCTCCGCTCCGAGGCGTGCGCCAGATCGACCAGCCAGCCCGCCGCCGCCAAATGCCGCACCAGCTCCCGCCCCGCCGCCGTCAGGCCGCCGTCGCGGCCGGGCGTTTGGTTGGCCGCCGCGCCGCAGCCCAAAAAGCTGTCGTTGTTCCAAAATAGGCCGAAGCTGCGAAAGCCCCATGCGTAGAGCTGGTCGACCAGCCGCCAGTCGTCGGCCAGATAGTCCAGCCCCTCCAGCGCGGACAGCAGCTGCACCTTGCCGCCCTGCCCGGCCAGAGCAAGGTCGCGCAATATCTCCGCCCCGCCGGAAAGCGCCGCCGCATAGCGCAGATCCAAAATATGCTGCCAAAGCCGCCGCAGCGCCGCCGCCGCAGCCAGCCCCGCCCCGCCGCCCAGCCAGCAGGCCATAAATTGCAGCTTCGCCCGCCCGGCCAGCCGCGGCAGGTCGAGCTGGCTGCCGCCGCCGCCAAACGCCAGCCGCCAGGGCGAGAGCACCGTCAGCGTGTCGCAATGCGCGTCGGCCAGCCGGAATTCGCCCGCCGCCGGGGCTTTTGCTAAATTTTCCGTCATTTTGCCGCCTCCCGGCCATGGTAACAGCTTAATCTATGCCGGGCGCGGGCGGTTTATGCACAAAGCGCCCGCCTTGCGTTAACAAGGCGGGCGCCAGTTTGCTGTTTGGCCGCGATCATTCGGCGGTGTAAGGCAGCAGAGCCACGATACGGCTCTTTTTGATCGCCTCGGTCAGCATACGCTGATGCTTGGCGCAGTTGCCGGATACCCGGCGGGGCAGGATCTTGCCGCGCTCGGTGATATAGTTGCGGAGCTTGGCGGTATCCTTGTAATCGATATATTCCGCCTTGTCAACGCAGAAGCGGCAAACGCGGCGGCGGCTGCGGCGGGTACGGTTGCCGCGGAAAGGCCGGCGCTCTTCTCTTGCTTTTTCTTCAGCCATTTTCGCATATCCTCCTTATCAGGAT
>CANQSW010000145.1 GCA_947626615.1 uncultured Peptococcaceae bacterium
TATCAGCGTGCCGTCCTGGCCCACGGCCTCCTTGGCCGCCGCCCAGAGCTTGGCCCGCTCGTCCGGCGTAAGGCAGGGGCTCTCGCCGGTGGTGCCGCAGATCAGCACGCCGTCGGAGCCGTTGGCCAGCAGGTGGCGCGTCAGCTTCTGCACTTTGGCGTAATCGACCGCGCCGTCGTGGGTATAAGGCGTTACCATTGCCGTCAGAACCTTGCCAAAATACATTGCCAAACACTCCTTTTCGCTCTTTTGCCTCAAAAGCTGTTCGCCGTTATTCCACCGGCCTGATCAGATCTTCCGCCGCCAGAAGCTGCGCTATCTGCACGGCGTTGGTGGCCGCGCCCTTGCGTATCTGATCCGCCACCACAAAGAGAGAAAGCCCGTTCTCCACCGCGATATCCTTGCGGATACGCCCGACGTAGACCTCGTCGGTATCGGAGCTATACAGCGGCATCGGATAGAGCTTCTGCTGCGGGTCGTCCTGGATCACCACGCCGGGAGCGTGCGAGAGCACCTCGCGCGCCGCCGCCGCCGTCACCGGGCGTTCCGTTTCGATATGCACCGCCTCGGCATGGCTGCGGAAGACCGGCACGCGCACCGCCGTGGCCGAAAGCAGAATGTTTTCGTCGTGCAGCATCTTCTGCGTTTCCCAGGTCATTTTCATTTCTTCCTTGGTGTAGTCGTTATCCAGGAAGATATCGATATGCGGGATCACGTTGCAGGCGATCTGATACGGGAAAGTCTCCGGGCTGGTCGGCTCGCCCGCCGCCAGCTGCTTTATCTGCTGCTCCAGCTCGGCCAAGCCCTCCTTGCCCGCCCCGGACACGGCCTGATACGTCGCCACGACGACGCGCTTGATGCCAAACGCATCGTAGAGCGGCTTCAGCGCCACCACCATCTGAATGGTGGAACAGTTGGGATTGGCGATTATGCCCCTGTGCCAGCGCACGTCTTCAGGGTTGACCTCCGGCACCACCAGGGGAACTGCGGGATCATAACGGAAGGTACTGCTGTTGTCGATACACACCGCGCCGCGCTTCACGGCCTCCGGGGCGAGCGTCTGGCTGATGGAGCCGCCGGCAAAAAGCACCAGATCGACGCCGGCAAACGCCTTCGGCACAGCCTCGCGCACGATGTATTCCCGGCCCTGCCAGGCGATCTTTTTGCCCTCGGAGCGGGCCGAAGCCAAAAGCAGCAGCTCCCCCACCGGGAAGTCTCTTTCGGCCAGGACCTTCAAAAGCTCCTGCCCCACAGCGCCCGTAGCGCCGACGATAGCGACGTTATATTTCCTCACAACTGTGACCTCCAGCATTATAATACTGATATTTTACCATTTATTTACCGCCAATGCAACAAAAAATTGTCGGATAAGGCCGCCGCCGCGCTTTAATATTCGCGCAAAACGGGCTGCAGCTGCCGGCCCTGATACGCCGCCGCCAGCGCGGGCAGCAGCGTCTCTTGGTCAAATATCAGCGAGGCGGGCTTTTTCAGCGGGTCGTCCTGGCCCAGCGGCACGAAGTAGACGTTTTTGGCGTTGAGCAGCAGCCCCAGATTTTTCGCGTTGGCAGCCAGGGCGTCGTTGCTGGCCAGAGCGATCAGCAGCGGCTTCTGGTTGCGCAAATGCGCCTTGACCGCCATCAGCACCGGGCCGTCAGTGAGGCCCAGAGCCAGCTTGGCCAAGGTGTTGCCCGTGCAGGGAGCCAGCAGCATAACGTCCAGGCAGGCGGTGGGGCCGATCGGTTCGGCCTCTGGTATCGAAAGTATTGGCTCCGCCGCGCCCAGCGCCGCCAGCTGCTCCCGCCATTCCGCCGCCCGGCCGAATTTGGAATCCAGCCGCTGCACGTTTTCCGATAATACGGGTATCAGCTTAAGATCGGGAACGGTCTTTAGCTCCTTCAGCTTGGCCAGCACCTGCCGCATGGTGCAGAAAGAGCCGGTGAGCCCCACGCCCACGGTCTTGCCCCGCAGCACCTCGCGCCAGTCGCCGCATCTTTCCGTCGCTTTCATTTTGCCGCCGCCTCCTCCTCGCTCGTCAAGCCGCAGAACTCCGCCAGCAGCCGGGGATAAGCCTGCCCCAGTATCCGGCCGGCGCTTTTGGGGGCCGCCTTACCCGGCAGCGAGAGCGCGTGCAGGGCTTTTACGCCCAGCTCTGCTGCCGCCGCAAAGTCCGTGCCGCCGCGGCCGGAAGCCAGATCCAGCACCAGAGCGCCGGGCGGAAGAAAGGCCAGCTCCGCTTTTCCCAGCACCGGCGCGGGCGCGGTGTTGACGACGACCGTCGCCCGGGCCAGCCCCTGCGTCAGCTCCGGCCAGGGGCAAACCGCAAAACCGCGGCTTTCGGCCTGCTGCCGCCGCCGCTCGCCCCGGTTCGCCACCGTCACTGCCGCGCCAAGACACCGCAGCCGCTCCGCCAGCGCCTCGCCCACCCGGCCGAAGCCCAGCAGCAGCACCGAAAGCTCGTTTATAGTCACGTCCGTCTCACGCATGATGATCTCCAGCGCGCCCTCCGCCGTCGGCACGGCGTTCGGCACCGCCACCAGGTCGTTTTCCGCCACCTCTAAAAGCGGCAGAGCCAGCTCCGCGCAAAGGTTTTTCAGATAAGCCGAGGCCACGCCGACCAGCACCGGCGTACCGGCCGGCAAAAGCGCGAGATCCTCCCGCCGCAGCGGGGCCTCACCGTAAAGCGGCGCATAGAGCAGCCCGTTTTCAGCAACGCCGGCCATTGGCAGGATTACCGCCGCCGCCCCGGCCAGAGCTTCGGCCAGCACAGCGCAGCAGCGCGCGTCAAGGCCGGCCGGCAGCTCGGCCGGCAGGCCGAAGCAGCGCACCGCGAATTTTTCCGCCAGCAGCCGCGCCGCCTCGATCTCCCGCAGATCGCCGCCCAAAAGCGCCACCGTAAGTTTCCGCATGATATCACCGCCCGCCTTTTCCAATATCGCTATATCCTATGCGGACGTGGCTTGGCCCGACAAAAAAAAAGCGGCGCGCCCGAAAGAGCGCGCCGAACGCCGATTTAACAAATTTATAATAGCTCGTCCAGCCCCTGCACCAGCGTGCCGGTGGCAAGCTCGACCAGCTTTTGCACCGCCAGCGCCACGCCGGGGACGTAAGCCTCGCGCGAGAGCGCGTCGTGCTTCAGCGTCAGCACCTGGCCCGCCTCGCCGAACACGACCTCCTGCGTCGCCACGTAGCCGGGCAGACGCACGCTGTGGACGCGCATACCGTCGTATTCCGCGCCGCGGCTGCCAGGCAAACGCTCGAACTCCTGCGGGTTGCCCTGCGGCTGCGGCGGGCGCACTTCGGATATCATTTCCAGCGTCGTTACGGCCGTGCCGCTCGGCGCGTCCGGCTTCTGGTCATGGTGGCGCTCGATC
>CANQSW010000146.1 GCA_947626615.1 uncultured Peptococcaceae bacterium
CCACCAGTCCTGTTTCGTACAGAACTGGTGGCCTAAAATTTTACTTTTTGTGTCTACAAACTATTGACTATTTCAGTATGAAGAAATACCGCGCCTTTTTTGTTGGCAAGCTCAGCGTTTGGCCGGCGCAAACGCATACGCCTCGCCCAGCCAGCCGAACAAACGGTCGCCGATATCCTCCGGCCGCGTCAGGATAACGTGGTGCGTCCAGCGGTTCGGGTATGCCTCCACGCTCATAGCTATCTCCGGCGCGTCCAAACGATACGGCAGGCCGAACGAGACCATGACGAATTCCGGCGGCCAACCCTTACGGCGGCGCACCGGCGGCGAGGCCATAGCGAACAAATGCCGGTTATAAAACGATATCTGCGTTTTCTGCACCTTAACGGCGACGTCCGGCCAGGTTTGCAGCAGACGGTCGGCAAACCGCTCGTAAAGCGGCGCCAAAAGCGGCCATTTTTCCCAGAAAAGCAGTTCCTCCACCGTCATGACGGGCACCTCCAAAAAACGCAGGCCCCGCGAGGCGCTGCGCCGCTATCTTATGCCGTTTTCATACGCCCAGAACGTAAAAGCCCCGATACAGCCGGGCCTGCTGCAGCCAGGCGGCCAAAATCTGCCAGCCCTCCGGCCGGGCCGCCGCCAGCCGCGCCGCCATGCCGGGGATAAGCTCCGGCGCATAATAATTCAGGCCCCAGCAATCGACCGGGCCGGACTGCAAATTTTGATAAACGCCGCTGCCCAAAATATCGCCGTAATCGCGGCGAAAAGCCGTCATATCGTCGCCTTTAACGTACAGCGAATCGTCCTGCCGAAAGGCGAACGCGGCGACGACAGCATCTAAGCTCGCTACGGCCGGCAGACGGCAGAAAGCCAGCTCGATAAAATCGCTGCTGCCGCAGCCCTTTATTACCTCAAAGGTATAAAAAAGCATACTTATATCAAATCATTTTCAGATAAGGCTCAAAATTCAGGCCGTCCTGCGCGGAGCCGCCGGTCTCCGCCGTGTTTTTGGCCGCCAGGTAAACGAAGAACGCCGCCTGCTCCAGCGCCGCCTGCATATCCCGGCCGGAAAGCAGCGCGCCGCAAAGCACGGAAGCGAACACGTCGCCCGCCCCGGCAAAGGCGGGCTCAACCATCGGTTCTTCCACCCAATAGAAATGGTTTTGCGCCGCGTCGAAGCCCAGGTTGGCGACGGTATCCCGCTTGGCGCGGATACCCGTCAGCACGACGCGCTTGCCGCCGAGCGCCGCCAGCTCTTTCACCAGCTTGAGCGCGGCCGCCTCGTCGATACGCTCGCCGGGATAATCCCGCCCCAGCAGCAGACAGGCCTCGGTGATATTCGGCGTGATGACGTCGGCCCGCTCCGCCAGCTTGCGCATCGCGTTGCAAAGCTCGGGGGTGCAAGTAGCGTAGGGTTTGCCGTTATCGCCCAGCACCGGGTCGACGAAGATCAGCGGCTGCGGCTCGCTCTGCCGCAGCTTGGCGATGATATCGACCACGATATCCACCTGCTCGGCCGAGCCCAAAAAGCCGGTGTATACGCCGGCAAACTCCAGCGACAGCTTCTGCCATTCCCGGAAATACTGCGGCATGGCGGCGGTGAGATCTTCAAAATAACAGCTGTCGTAGCCCGTGTGGTTGGATAAAATGGCGGTGGGCAGCGGGCAGCATTGCAGCCCCATCACCGAAAGCACCGGCATCGCCACGGCCAGCGAACAATGACCGAAGCCGGAAAGATCGTTGATTGCGGCCACCAAAGGCGCTTTACGCATAGCTGACACCTCCCGTTATTCCGCCGGCTGGAAGCGATAAGCCGGCGCGTCGCCCCAAAGATGCTCCAGATTATAGTAGGCGCGGTGTTCGTCGCCGAAAACGTGGACGATCAGCGAGCCGTAATCCAGCAAGATCCACTCCGCCTCGCGGTAACCCTCCACGCGCAGCGGCCGCAGCCCCTGCTCCGCCAGCTTTTCTTCGATATTGTCGCTGATAGCTCTAATCTGCGGCTTGTTGGAGCCGGACATGATCAGAAAATAATCCGCCACCGGCGAGATACCGCGCAAGTCGATACCAATGATATCGCGCGCCTTTCTGGCGTAGCCGAACGCGGCGGCGGCCAGCACCAGCGCGTCCAGATCGTCCACGTCCAGCTTGGCCGCGGCCTTTTCATCGGCGGCAAAATCGCGCGTTTCCACCACGCGCTCCGCGGCGGCCGCCCCGGTCAGCTCCTGCTCGGTCAGGTTTTTATGCAGCAGTTCCTTCAGATCTTCAGTCAAAATAAAGCACTCCTTCGCGTTCAAATTTCAGCCAAAATCAGTTCAGTTGGTTTTTATAATATTCGTAACCGGCATAAGCCAGCGGGTGAACGTATTTGCCCTGCGCCTCCAAAAAGCGGATCACGCCGCGCATACAGGCCGCTACGCCGCCGGCAAGGCTTGCCGCCGCCGCGCTGCGTATGCCCGCAAGATCGGGGAAATCCCGCCCCGGCTCGATCAGATCGGCCACGAACACGGCCTCCTCCAACGGGGTCATCGCCGGGCGGCCCAAAGTGTGCCACAGACAGGCGCTCTGCACCGCCGCGTCAAACTCCGGGCGCTGCGCTGCAAGGTCGGCCAGCAAAACCTGCCCCGCCGGCGCGTGCCACAGCGATCTATGTTCGAGCACGCCCTGATCTGCCGCCAGTTCCGAGCGCCGCAGCAGCGCCAGCTGTTCTTCGCGCGGCAGCTCTTTGGCGATATCGTGGCAAAGCCCGGCCAGATAAGCCTTCGGCACGTCGCCGCCGAATTTCGCCGCCAGACGGGCGGCAGTCTGCGCCACCCCCAGCGAATGTAGCAGGCGCGGGGTCTGCAAACGCTCCCGCACCAGGCGGTAGGCCGCCGCAAATTCGGCCAGATAAGCCGCGTCGTCCTGCTCATATTGCTTTAACAGGGCCGCCGTATTTTTCGCATCGTTATCGTTCATATTATTCTGCTTCCCGGTATAATCCATGCTTAAAAATATACATCTCCACTGTCTCCGGCAGCAGATATTTGATCGGCTCGCCCCGGCGCACCCGGCGGCGGATATCGCTGGAGGAAATGGCCAGCGCCGGCACCTCCATGAACGCCACCCTGGCCGCCAGACGGGCGGAAAGCGCCGCGTCGCCCAGCTGATAGCCAGGCCGGGTGGCCGCGATAAAGCTGCAAAATTCCGTCAGCTCGTCGATCTTGCGCCATTGCATGATCTCCAGCATCGCGTCGGCCCCGGTGATGAAGAAAAGCTCCGCCGTGTCGCCGTATTGGCGATGGAATTCCTGCACGGTGTCGTAGGTATAAGACATCTGCGGCCGCTCCACCTCATAAGCGGAAACGACGAAATGCGGGTTCGCCA
>CANQSW010000147.1 GCA_947626615.1 uncultured Peptococcaceae bacterium
GCCAGGCTATCACCCGCGCTATCGCCGACCAGGCGCGCACTATCCGTATCCCCGTGCATATGGTGGAGACGATCAATAAGCTGAACCGCGTGCAGCGGCAGCTGATCCAGGAGCTGCGGCGCGACCCTCTGCCGGAGGAGATCGCCAAGCGCATGGGCGTCAGCGTTGAGCGCGTGCGCGAGATATCCAAGATATCGCAGGAGCCCGTCTCGCTGGAAACGCCGATCGGCGAGGAGGAGGACAGCCACCTAGAGGATTTTATCGAAGACGAGGACGCTCTGGTGCCGGCCGACGCCGCGTCGTTCTTCCTGCTGCGCGAGCAGCTGGACGACGTGCTGAACACGCTGACGCCGCGCGAGAAAAAAGTGTTACAGCTGCGCTTCGGCCTGAACGACGGCCGCGCCCGCACGCTGGAGGAAGTGGGCAATTATTTCGGCGTGACGCGCGAGCGTATCCGCCAGATCGAGGCCAAAGCGCTGCGTAAGCTGCGCCACCCCAGCCGCAGCAAGAAGTTGAAAGATTATCTGGATTGATATGACGAGGGCCGGACGATATGCGCCGGCCCTTTTCTGTTGGGCATTGTGATAGTTTGCCTGCCAAACGGGCGATTTTGAGGTGAGGTAAGATGAACAAAACGAACAAAATGAAAAAGCTATTAGTCGTCATGCTGGCGCTGCTGCTGTTGGCGGCCGCCTGCCAGGAGCCGCCAAAGACCGCGGCGGAGGAGTATCTGGCCAGCCATACGGAAGACGAAATAACCGAGTATTTTTCCGAAGTAAAACTTTTTTATTATGACTTCGACGACCCCAAGGAAATACCGCCGGACGTTCTTGACAGATTTGCCCTGCGCCATGAAAAAGACAGCTGGTATAACGAGGCGGAGCAGACCTATTATATCCCTCTGGCGGATATTTACGCGATACTGGACGATTATTTGACCGAATATGAGCTGCCGGCCTCGTGGTATGAAGAATTTTTCGGCGACTACGATGACGCGGGCGATCAAGAAATTTATCACGACTACTATGACGCGGACAATCAAATGATCGTCAACGAGAGCGCTATCGGTATGGGCACTGGCAGCGAAGCCTTCAGCTTGATCGACGCGGAGGCCGTCGACGCCGATACGGTCAAGGTCACGCTGCTGGAATATTGCTCGTATCCGGATTCGGCAGTTCCCGACTGTAACGTGTATATCACGGCCAAGATAGTCGACGGCAGAGCCAAATTCACCAGCTGCAAAACGGTCATGAACGCCGAATAACCGCGGCTATACCGGGCTTTGCGCCCGTAAACAGCGATAGATAGTATAGTTGTGAAAGGAGGTATAATTGAGTTGATACACAGGGTTTTGGACCCGCAAATAGTGCTAGAAAGTATGGTTGTGAAAGAAGGTATATTTGATGTACAGAGTTTTGCTCGCGGCCCGGGCTACGGGCGCGGCGGCGCTGCTTATTCTGCCGGCGCTGCTGCTTTTTAACGTGTTTTTGTGGCATGATCGAAAGAAAACGGCGGGCTACGCCGTGTTCGCCTGCTATCTGGTGGCGGTCGGCGCGCTGGTGGGCCTGCCGGGCCCGCTTAACCTGCATTTCGACCCGACGCTTAATCTACTGCCGCTGGCCGGCCTTGCGGCGGACGCGGTGAACGCCGTGCTGAACGTGCTGCTGTTCGTGCCGTTCGGCCTGCTGGCGCCGCTGCTTTGGCGGCGGTTCGGCAGCCTGCGGCGGCTGGCTTTGCTGGCGCTGGCTTTTTCCGCTGTGATCGAGTTTTTGCAGCTTTTCACGTTCCGCACCAGCGACGTGAACGACCTGCTGATGAACACCCTTGGGGCGGTCATTGGCGGCCTGCTGGCGCGTCTGCTGCCGCCGGGCGCAAATAATCCGCCCCGCGATATCTGGCTGCTGGCCGTTTTGGCGTTCCTCGTTATGAATATCGTAACGATGTAGCGGCCGCTCGCACCTGCCGCGTGATTTTGGCACAGAAAAAACCTGCCTTTCGCCGTAAAAAGCGAGAGGCAGGCCTTTTTTATTTGGCGGCAGGCGTTAGCAGGTCTTTTAGCGTGACGCCGTCGAAGAAATCGTTCACCAGCGCGTCCAGCCTTTGCCAGAGCGGCAGCGTTTGGCAGGCGGCGGCGCGCGGGCAGGGCTTGGCGCCCTCGGCCAGACAGGCGACGGGGGCCAGCTCGCCCTCGGTCAGCCTTAGTATTGCGCCGACGGTGTAGGCTTCCGGCGCGCGCGCCAGACGGTAGCCGCCCCCCCGGCCGTGCACGCCCTCCACAAAGCCGGCCTGCACCAGCGCGGGCATGATGCGTTCGATATATTTCAGCGAGATCTCCTGCCGGCGGGCGACCTCCTTCATCGGGGTGTAGGCGTCGCCGGAATTTTCGGCCAGATCGAGCATGACGCGCAGGGCGTAGCGCCCTCTTGTTGAGATATACATAGCCTTAAGCCAGCGCCGCGAAGCCGCGCCCCAAATCGTCGATGATGTCGTCGATATGCTCCGTGCCGATAGAGAGGCGGATAGTGTTGGGGCGGATACCCTGATCGGCCAGCTCCGCCTCGTTCAGCTGGCTGTGCGTGGTGGTGGCCGGGTGGATCACCAGGCTCTTCACGTCGGCCACGTTGGCCAGCAGCGAGAATATTTGCAGGTTGTCGATGAATTTGTGCGCCGCCGCCTCGCCGCCTTTGATCTCAAAAGTGAAGATAGACGCGCCGCCGTGCGGGAAATAGCGCTGATAAAGCGCGTGGTCGGGGTGATCGGGCAGCGAGGGGTGGTTGACCTTTTCTACCAGCGGGTGATTCGCCAAAAATTCCACCACCTTGGCGGTGTTCTGCGCGTGGCGCTCCACCCGCAGGGAGAGCGTTTCCACGCCCTGGAGCAGCAGGAAGGCCGCAAACGGCGAGATAGAAGCGCCGGTATCGCGCAGCAAAATGGCGCGGATATAGGTGACGAAGGCCGCATCGCCTGCCGCGTCGGCAAAGGAAATGCCATGATAGCTGGGGTTGGGCTCGGCTATCGGGGCGTATTTGCCGCTGGCCTTCCAGTCGAATTTGCCGGAATCCACGATGACGCCGCCCAGCGTGGTGCCGTGGCCGCCGATGAACTTGGTGGCGGAGTGCACCACGATATCCGCGCCGTGTTCGATGGGCCGGATCAGATAGGGCGTGCCGAAGGTGTTGTCGATGACCAGCGGCAGGCCGTGCCGGTGCGCTATGGCCGCAATGGCGTCGATATCGGGGATATCGGAATTGGGATTGCCGAGCGTTTCGATGTAAACGGCCTTGGTGTTGGGCTGGATGGCCCCCTCCACCTCGGCCAGATCGTGGGCGTCCACAAAGGTGGTGGTGACGCCG
>CANQSW010000148.1 GCA_947626615.1 uncultured Peptococcaceae bacterium
CTGATGATGCGCTGTCAACAGCCATACCGGGTCGAAGCCTTCGGCCAGCAGCCGCTGTCGCAGCTCCGCCAGCCAGGCATAACGCGCCGCCCGCGCCCGCGCCTCCAGATCGGACTGGCCCGCCGCCAGCTCCGCCGCCCGCGCCGTATAAAACGCGACGCCGCGCCGCTCGCACCAGGCCCGGCAAAACGCCTGGTCGCCGTCCGCCGCCTGCCCGCGCAGATTATGGTGAAAATGCGCGGCCGCCAGCGTAAATTCCGGCAAAACGCCCGCGCCGGCAAGCTCCGCCAGCCCCGCCAGCAGCGCCAGAGAATCCCGCCCGCCGGAAAAGCCGACCAGCAGCAGCGGCCGCTCCCCCGCCAGATACGGGCGCACGCGCGCTGAAAGCTCTGCCAGAAATTTTTGCGCCTCTTTCTCCCGCATGACGACCTCCCCGTTTTCGGCCCCGCGCCGTTTGGCCTAATATTCGCCGCCAGCGGGGCAAAAACCTCTTTAAGCGCGGCAAAGCGGCCGGATACTCTCTCCGGCCGCTTTTTTCGGCGTTTTTATTTATGATAAGGTTCGTTGCGGTTGATCTTCACGGCGCGGTAGATCTGCTCGCAGAGTATCAGCCGCATCAGCTGGTGCGGAAAAGTCGCCGGGCCGAAGGAAAGCTGAAAATCCGCCCGCCGCAGCACCGCCGGAGCCAGCCCGCACGACCCGCCGATCGCAAATATCAGCTCGCGCCGGCCGGAGAAGCTCCATTCGTTCAGCTTGGCCGCCAGCTGCTCGGAGGAAAGCTCCTTCCCCCGGATAGCCAGCGCCACCAGCAGCGCGTCTTCGGGTATCTGCGCCAGCAGCCGCTCGCCCTCCTTCGCCACGATCTGCTCGATCTGCGCCGGGGCGGCGTTCTGCGGCACAGGCAGGTCAGCCACCTCACATATGCTGACCGGGAACACCGGGGCCAGCCGCTTCAGATATTCTCTGATGCCCGCGGCAAAATATTCTTCTTTTATGCCGCCCACGGCCAATATCCGGCAGCGCACGGTTTAATCTCCCTGCTCCTGCAAGGTGATGTCGATGTCGATCATATCGTCGCCGCGCGCCACCTTAACGGTAACTTTGTCGCCGATCTCGTGAGCGAAAATTTTATCCTGCAGCTCGGAATACGTCTCCACCTTTTCGCCGTCCAGCGCCACGATGATGTCGTAGGCCTTTAAGCCCGCCTTCTCCGCCGCGCTGCCGGAGGCCGGCGATACCAGCACGCCGTAATCGACGGAAAGGTTGTTGTAATACGCCACCTGCGGCGTCACGTCGGCCAGTATATTCACGCCGAGCGCCGGCCGCGCCACGTGGCCGTCTTGCATCAGCTCGCCGCAGATATCCAGCACGTCGTTGCTGGGTATGGCAAAGCCCATGCCCTCATAGCCCGTCATGCTGATCTTTACGGTGTTGATGCCGATGACCTCGCCCGCCGCGTTGCAGAGCGCCCCGCCGCTGTTGCCGGGGTTGATGGCCGCGTCGGTCTGCACCACGGTCAGCACAGCGCCCTCGGAGGTGCGGACGGAGCGGTTAAGCCCGCTGATCACGCCCTTGGTGAGCGAATTGGCGAACTGCTTGCCGCCGGGGTTGCCGATAGCAATGGCCGTCTCGCCGACCACCAGTTTATCAGAATCGCCGAATTTGGCGGCGGTGAGCTTTTCGTCCGGCTCGATCTTGATGACCGCCAGATCGGTGCGCTCGTCCGTACCCACCACTTCTGCGATGTAGGAATCGCCGTTATAGAGCGTTACGCTGATCTTTTCCGCCCCGGCCACCACGTGATTGTTGGTGATGATGTAGCCGTCCTCGGAATAGATCACGCCGCTGCCGGTGCTGGTCACGGCCTCGGTGGCCTGCTGCTGCCCCCAGCCGTAATAGCTCATAAACGTGCGCACGTTCTGGATATTGCTGATGAACACCACCGACGGCGACACCTGTTTGCCCACGTTGATCGCGTTTTCGTCCGCCTCGGCCACCGCGGCGCTCTGCATCACCGGCGCTCCGTCTTCGGTGGGCGCGGCGTCGGCGCTCTCATCGTCCAGCATGGTGGAACACATCGCCCAGGAAATAGCGGCGGAGACCACCGCGCAGCAAAGGCACAGCACCAGCGTGCGGATAAAGCCGCTCCGGCGCGGGCGCTGTTCGTTATCAATATCCTGCCAATAATTTTCCATGATATTTACACCTCGCTATCTAGTATGCGCATATTGTAGCGTCTTAACTTAAAAACCAGTTGAAACCGGCAAAAATTTTCGCCTAAATTTGCCAACGCACCGAGGGTTCGTGCGCCGGAGCCACCGTCAGCCAGTCCTCCGGCCGCTCCGTCAGCCGCCGCAGCGCCGGAGCCACCGCCCGATATGCCGCCTCCGGCGTGTTGTTCGTCTCGCTTAAATGCGCCAGCATAACGGGGCAGGGCTTATCCGGCAGCAGGCTCGCCAGCAGCGCCGCCGTCTGGTCGTTGGCCAGATGCCCGCGCTCACCCGCCACGCGGCGCTTCAAAAAAGGCGCGTACGGCCCTTCGGCCAGCATACGGCGGTCGTGGTTGGCCTCCAGCACCAGCGCGTCCAGCTCTCGCAGCGTGTGCAGCATACCGCGCGTGACGGCGCCCGTATCCGTCACGTAGCCCAGCCGCCGGCCCTCCGCCCGCACCACCAGCCCCACCGGCTGCACGGCGTCGTGCGAAGTTTTGCAGAACTCGAACGTAAACGGCCCCAGGCGCAGGTCGTAGGTGAACTCGCGCTTCAGGCTTTCCGGCAGCTCCGCCGCAAAGGGCAGCGCGCCCCACGTTTTGGGCGAAGCCAAGACCGGTATGCCCAGCTTTTCCGCCAGCCGCGCCGCCCCGGCGATATGGTCGGTATGCTCGTGCGTCAGCAGCAGAGCAACGACGCAGGCCGGGTCTTCGCCCTGGGCCCGCAGCGTCTGCTCGATCCTGGCGGCGGAAATGCCCGCGTCGATCAAAATAGCCGTATCGCCGCTTTTCACGAACGCGCAGTTGCCGGCAGAGCTGCTGGCCAAAGTAAAAAATTCCATTTCAGTTCAGCTCCGAAGGCCGCGCGCAGCGCTTCTCGCGGCGAAATTCCACCAGCCCGGCGCGGTGCAGGGCCACCATCAGCGCCGGTATCAATATCAGCTGCAAAACGATGCCGGGGATAGCGTTCAGAAACGCCCCGGCGATAAACGCGCTCCAGGTGAACACGCTGCCGCCCAGCCCCAGCAAGATCACCTCGACGACGCCCCAGACCAGCCGCCCGGCCAGCATGGCCGCCAGCAGGCTGCGATACAGCGCGACCACGCATTGCCCGCGCGAATGCGAATACAAGAACC
>CANQSW010000149.1 GCA_947626615.1 uncultured Peptococcaceae bacterium
CAGAACGCCGCCGTCGTGCGCGGCGCGCCAACCGCTTTTCTCCGGTTTTTTCACAGTCCGCTCTCCTCCTTCGCCCGCAAAACAAAAAGCCGCGCAAAACAGGCCGATAAACTGTGATCGACCTTTTGCCGGCTCTCATCAGGCTGGGCCGCCCGGGCCTTGGACGGCAGCCAAACAAAACAGCAAAACAGGCGGCGTGCAGCCGCTTTATACGCCTATTATATGCCAGAGCCGCCGCCGTGTCAAGAGACGGGCGGCAAAAACCCCGCCGCCGGCATAAACCCGGCAGCGGGGTCGTTTTTTCTATATTGCGCCAGCGCTCATTCTTCCTCGCGCGCGTGGGTCAGGCATTGGTCGAACAGCAGGCGGATATGCCCGTCGGCCAGCGAATAATATATCTGCTTGCCGTCGCGGCGGAACTTGATCAGCCGGTTGCCGCGAAGCGCCGCCAGCTGGTGCGATACCGCGGACTGCGACATCTCCAGCGCCTCGGCCAGGTCGCAGACGCACATTTCCGAGGTCATCAGCGCGTTGATGATACGCAGCCGCGTGGGGTCCGCCATCATCTTGAACATCAGCGCCATTTCCTGAATATCGCGCTCCGGCACCTGCGCCGCCAGAACTTCCTCCACCGGGCAGCAGCGGGCTCTTTCCTCCGTCATGGCTTACTCCGCGTAATCCGCCGAAACGTAGCCGGTGACGTTGCCGACCTGCACCTTATACCAGTTGCCGGACAGCCCCAGATTGGTCACTTTGTCGCCTTTGCTGACAGAGGCAATGATCTCATAATTAGTACCCGGGCCGGAACGCACTCTCACCGTTGTACCGGTTATCGTCAGCGTGCCGGACGAAGTCGTGGTGCCGGGATTAGTGGTCGTCCCGGGGTTGGTCGTCGTGCCGGGGTTAGTGGTGGTGCCGGGGTTAGTCGCCGGCGCGCCGCTGCCCTTCAGCGTCGCCACTTCGGCCTCAAGCTCCTCGATGCGCGTCACCAGATCGGCCACACGCTCGCCCACCGTAGTCTCCACGTAGCTCTGCGTGGCCACCGGGTCGTCAGCGTCGCCCGGCAGGGTGTTGATCGCCTTGACCATTTGGCCCACGATGATGCCTACAACAAAAAATATCAACGCCGCGATGATCAGAATGGCGGCTTTGCCCTTAGCGTTCGGTCTTGGCACGTTAAATCCTCCTTCAGGCCGGCTTCTGCCGCCGGCTAAATGCTTTCTGTCGATTCATTATCTTTCTATCTATTCATTATATAGTAACGCCCGGTTTTTTTCAATATCGTTTTGCCAGTTTTCCGCAAAATTCGGCTAATTTTTCGGCTTGTCGCCGCCGATGTGCAAAATGCCCAAATGATGCGCCCCGAAAAAGAGCAGCAGCAGCGCCGCCGCCAGCAGCAGCGTCGTCACCCAGGCGGGCAGCAGCGCCGTCAAAATGGCGATACAGCCCATAAACATCGTGATAGCGTAGATTATCAGCACCGTCTGCTTGTGCGAGAGGCCCATGGCCAGCAGGCGGTGGTGCAGGTGGCCTTTGTCCGGCTGCATCACAGGCTTATGCTCGATCAGCCGCCGCACTATAGCGAAAAACGTATCGAATATCGGTATCGCCAGAATCAGCACGGGTATCACCAGCGCCACGATAGTGGCCCCCTTGGCGAAGCCCATGATCGCGATAGCGCCCAGAATGAAGCCCAGCGTCAGCGAGCCGGAATCGCCCATAAAAATGCTGGCCGGGCTGAAGTTATAACGCAGAAAGCCCAGCGTAGAAGCCGCCAGCACGAACAGCAGCGCCGCCGGCATATAATAGCCGTGCGAAAGCGAGACGACGGCCATCGTGCAGGCCGAGATTATGCTGACGCCGCCCGCCAGGCCGTCCAGCCCGTCGATCAGGTTCACCGCGTTGCTGATACCGACCAGCCAGAGGACGGTCACAGGTATGCCCAGATGATCGAGGAAGATGATATCCCCGCCAAACGGGTTGCTGAAAAATTTGACGTAGCCGCCGAAGCCCACAAAGACCAGCGCCGCTATCAGCTGCCCCAGCAGCTTGGCCGCCGGGCGGATACTTTTGATATCGTCCACCAGCCCGGTGATAAAAACGATAGTCGCGGACAGCAGCAGCCCCAGCACGTCGCCCGAAAAAGTGATGTTCGGGTGCGAGCAAACGTAATACACCGCCCCGGCCATAAAGCCGGAATATATGCCCAGCCCGCCCATGCGGGGTATCAGCCCGTGGTGCACCTTGCGGGCGTCCGGCTTGTCCACCACGCCGAGCTTCAGCGCGATAGCCTTGGCGGCGCGGGTCATCAGCAGGCCCACCGCCAGAGCCAGCGCGCAGGCACAGAACAATCTTAGCACAACTTACCTCCGCCGCAGAAGTTTCTGCTTGAATTTGTCGATAAAAAACTCCGTCTCCGGCACGCGCAGCAGCAAGATCAGCACGGCGTAGACGATAACGCCCACCAGCACGCCGCCGCCCACCTTAGTGAGCGCGCCGCCCGGCAGCAGCCCGGCCGCCAGCCACACGGCCAGCCCCATGCCGACAGAGGCCGCCGCCACTTTGAGCAGAGAGGGCAGCATAGTCGCCCCGGCCAGCTCCGGCAGAGCTTTGAATTTCAGATAATAATACATCAGCAGGCAGCCCAGCAGCGCCGCCAGAGAGTTAGCCAGCGCCAGCCCGCCCCCGCCGAAGGCAAGCAGCCGGAACAGGAGCAGCGAAAGCGCGATATCCACCAGAATGGAGAGCCCGCCGATACGCACGGGCGTCCGCACGTCTTCCAGCGCGTAAAACACGCGGGTGATGATCATATTGGCCGCCATTGGCAGCAGGCCGATAGTGAAGCACACCAGCGCAAACGCCGTGGCCAGCGTCGATTCGTGCGTAAACTCGCCGTGCTCAAACAGCAGCTCGATGATCGGCTCGGCCAAAATAGCCAGCCCCACCGCCGCCGGCGTCGCCACCAGCATCACGGAGACCAGCCCGTTTTTCATCGTAGCGGCCAGGCTCTGCCGGTCCTTTTTCAGCGAAAACTCGGCCAGCGCCGGATAGATAGCGTTGGCCACCGCCGCCACGAAGATACCCATCGGCAGCATCATCAGCTTGTTGGCATAGTTGATGCTGGAGACGGTGCCTTCGGCCAAAAAGCTCGCGAAAATGCGGTTGATCGCAAAATAGATCTGGTTCACCGCCACGCCGAGGATTATCGGCCCGATCTGCGCCAGAACCTGCCGCACGGCCGGGTGGCGCAGATCTATGACGAGGCTGTATTTGAATTTGATCTGCCACAGCACCGGCAGCTGTATCAGCATAAAGCCCACGAACGAGAGCAGCG
>CANQSW010000150.1 GCA_947626615.1 uncultured Peptococcaceae bacterium
GCAGCACGCCCGCCGCCAGCGTTTTGCGCCCGGCCAGATAGCGCAGCGCAAACGGCAGGCCGCGGCTGCGGCGTATCGCCAGCCTGCAGCCGCAGATACTGCTTATGCGGCGCAGCTCTTTTAAGTCTGCCCAGGCGGCTTTCAGCTCCAGCAGATCGCCGTCTTGCCAGTTAACGTCCCAAATTTCTATCTCCCGCTGCATGGCCAGGTTCAGAAAACGCTCCTGCCCGCCGCCGGAAAGCTGCAGCAGAACGTAGCCGGCCAGCCAGCTCCAAAACAGATCGAGCATCGTCTCACACCCCGGCGGACGGCAGAGTCGGCGCTTCTTCGTCCGGCTTTTCCCCCGCCTCGTCCGCCATTTCCGCCGCCAGCAGCGCGGCCAGATCGGCGTCGGAAAGCACGCCGCCGTCGCCCTGGCTATCCAGCACGATAGCCAGGTTGCTGATCTCGCCTTCCAGAAAAACGTCCGTTCTGCTGACGCTGCGGAGCGCAAAGCCGCTGCCCCGCGCGATCAGATAGCCGTCGGAGACCCGGAGGCGCACCTCGTCCGGCGCGTAGCTGATGATGCCCTTGTGGTTCTCCACGTTCAGATTGATATTGCCCACCAGCGTGATCCTGGGCAGATCCAGCGCCAGCTCCTCCGGTATCTCCAGCACGTCCGCAAACACTCCGCGCACCGCCCGCTTTTTTTGGCTGAAATTCCCCCGCAAAACGCGCACCTCCCCTTTGGGGCATATATATGCCGCCGCCAGGCGGGAAATGCTCGAATACTTCTTGTATTCGTCAAATTGCTGTGTTATAATACTTGAATGGGAAAAACATTATCACATTCTGCTGGTTTGGAGGCTGCTATGACTGAAACGAAGTATAAATACAGCGATCTGGTCACGGAAGATCAGATACGCGAGGCGTTCCTCAAATTTTTTGAGGCCAAGGGCCACACGCGCGTGCCCAGCTCGCCGCTGGTGCCGCATAACGACCCGACTTTGCTGTTCGTAAACGCCGGCATGGTGCAGTTCAAGGATACGTTCCTCGGGCTGGAGAAGCGCCCCTACGTGCGCGCCACCACGGCGCAGAAATGCGTCCGCGCCGGGGGCAAGCACAACGACCTCGACACCGTGGGCCGCACCGCCCGCCACCATACCTTCTTTGAGATGCTGGGCAATTTCTCGTTCGGCGATTATTTCAAGGAAGACGCGATCAAAAACGCCTGGGAATTCATCACCGAGGTACTGAAGCTCCCCAAAGACCGCCTCTACGTGACGGTGTATAAGGACGACGCCGAGGCCAGAGAGATCTGGAAGCGCGTCACCGGCTTCGACGACAGCCGCATTTACAACATGGGCGAAAAAGACAACTTCTGGGCCATGGGCGACACCGGCCCGTGCGGCCCCTGCTCGGAGATATTCTTCGACCGCGGCGAAAAATACACCTGCGACGCGCCCGAGTGCGCCATGGGCGTCTGCGACTGCGACCGCTGGATGGAGATCTGGAATCTGGTGTTCATGCAGTATGAGCGCGACGAGGCCGGCAACCTGACGCCGCTGCCCCGCCCCAGCATCGACACCGGCATGGGCTTGGAGCGTATCACATCTATTATGATGGACGCCGACAGCAACTATGATATCCCCGTTATGCGCCGCCTGATCGGCTTCGTGGAGGAGCTGACCGGCACGACCTACGACCCCGGCAAGGCCGGCTTCCCCTACCGCGTGATCGCCGACCATATCCGCGCCTGCACGTTCCTTATCGCCGACGGCGTGATACCCGGCAACGACGGCCGCAACTACGTGCTGCGCCGTATCTTCCGCCGCGCCGTGCGCTATGGCGTGAGCCTGGGCATCAAAGAGCCGTTTATGCACAAAATGGTGCCGCTGGTCTGCCAGCTGATGGGCGAAGCCTACCCCGAGATCTGCGAGCAGCAGGATTTCATCGCCAAGGTGATGCTGCTGGAGGAAGAAAGCTTCCGCGAGACGATCAGCGACGGCCTGGCGATGGTAGGCGGCATAATCGAGAGAATGAAAGCGGCGGGCGTCACCACGTTTTCCGGCAAAGACGCCTTCCAGCTTTACGATACCTACGGCTTCCCGCTCGATCTGACCAAGGATATTCTGGAAGAAAACAATATGCAGCTGGACGAGCGCCAGTTCGAGGCCGCGCTGGAGGAACAGCGCGAGCGCGCCCGCGCCGCCCGCAACGTCAAGACCAACGTGGAGGATCTGCAAGAGTTGACCGCTCTGCTGGAGGGCATACCCGCCACCCGCTTCACCGGCTATGAACAGATCGCCGGCCCGGCCAGGGTGCTGGCTATCGTGGTGGATAAAAAACTCGCGGACAGTGTCTTGGGCGGGCAGGACGGTTATCTGGTGCTGGACGAAACGCCCTTCTACGCCGAAAGCGGCGGCCAGGTGGGCGACAGCGGCGAGATCACCGGCGGCGCGGCCAAGCTGCTGATCAGCGACACCACCAAGCTGCCAAACGGCATTTTCCTGCATCATTTTCTGGCACAGACGGGCGGCCTCAAAACCGGCGACGCCGTCTCCTGCCAGATCAACGAGGAGCAGCGGCTGGACGAGGCGCGCAACCACTCCGCCACCCACCTGCTGCAATTTGCGCTGCGTCAGGTGCTGGGCAACCACGTGCATCAGGCCGGCTCGCTGGTGCGGCCGGACAGGCTGCGCTTCGACTTTGCCCACATCGCGCCGCTTTCTTCGGCGGAGCTTGACGTTATCGAAGGCATCGTGAACGGCCTCATTCTGAAAAACGAACCCGTAAAGACCGTGGTAATGAGCAAGGACGAAGCCACCGAGCAGGGCTTCCTCGCCTTCTTCGGCGACAAATACGGCGATCAGGTGCGCACCGTCACCATGGGCCCCTCGCAGGAGCTTTGCGGCGGCACGCACGTCCACGCCACCGGCGACATCGGCTCCTTCAAGATCGTCAGCGAGGGCGGTATCGGCTCCGGCATACGGCGTATCGAGGCCGTCACCGGCCGCCACGTGCAGGAATTTATGCGCGAGCATCTGGAGCATCTGTTCGGCGCGGCCGCGCTGCTTAAAACCAGCTGGCAGAATCTGGAGCAAAAAGTGGCGGCGCTGCTCGAAGATAATAAAGAAAAGGACCGCGAGATCCGCCAGCTGCGCCAGCAGCTGAGCCGGCAGTCGCTGGGCGACGTTGCCGCCAACGCTAAGGATATCGCGGGCGTTAAGGTGCTGGCGGCCAAAATACCGGCCGAGAACATGGACGAGCTGCGCGGCGCGCTGGATTCCGTGCGCGACAAGCTGGGCAGCGGCGCGGCGGTGCTGGCGG
>CANQSW010000151.1 GCA_947626615.1 uncultured Peptococcaceae bacterium
GAATATTACGAAGTGCCGCTAAAATGCCGCCGGGCCGTGGTGCTGGGCCGCTCGCTGGTGGTGGGCAAGCCGTTAGCTATGCTGCTGCTGGCCAAAGACGCCACCGTCACGCTCTGCCACTCCAAAACGGCCGATCTGGCCGCCGTCTGCCGCGAGGCCGACGTGCTGCTGGCAGCTGTAGGCCGCGCTCGGCTGGTGCAGGCGGATTTCCTTGCCCCCGGCCAGGTGGTGATCGACGTGGGCGTGAACCCCGACCCGGCCAACCCCGGCAAAATGTGCGGCGACGTCGACTACGCCGCGGCGCAGGCTGTAACGGCGGCCGCCAGCCCCGTGCCGGGCGGCGTGGGCCTGGTCACCACCGCCATTCTCTGCCGTCATATCATCGAGGCGTGTGAAAGCCATGCCAAATAGCGCCAAAGCCAGCGTCAGAGTCTTTCTGACGGAGTTTGCGGACGGCCTGTTCGGCTACGACGTGCAGGTGCTGGACGAAAACGCCACCGTCGGCGCGTATCTGGCGGCGCTGGAGGATTTTCAGGCCCAAACGCTGGCGGACTGCCGCGGCTGCGACGGCTGCTGCCACGAGCGCGCGCCGCTGACGCTGGCCGACTTCTATTATTCGGCGTATTACCAACGGGGCGGGCAAAAGCTGGCCGAATGGCTGGCCGAGACGGCCGACCTGCAATTCTTCGGCCCGGCGGCCGACCTGACTATCGCCCGCACGCCGGACGGCGACTGTAAATTCCTCGATACGGCGGCCAAATGCTGCGCCGACCATGCTCACCGCACCTTCACCTGCCGTTCGCATTGCTGCCTGCCCAAAAGCGAGCGGGCGGAGGCGCTGCGCGCCGCAATCATCAACGCGGGCGAGGACGAGCTGCTGCGGCGGCTGCTGGCGGAGCTGGCGGCGGCCGGCCAAGAGGATTTTCTGCCCGGCCAGGCGCGTCTGGCCCGGGTAAAAGCGGCGGATTACGCGCCCAACGCCTTTTCCGCCCTGCCCGGCGAACGCTGGGCCGAGGCAAAACTCGCGGCGCTGGTGGACGCGGCGCTCTGGCGGGAGCTGCTGGCGGCGTAAAAACGGCCGTTTTTGTCAACTGGCGGAAAATTATGCCGTATATTGCAAAAAAATGCGTTAATTTGGCCGCCTATGCAGGCGGCTGCCGGTGGATAATGTGGAAAACTCGGTGCATAACTGCAACCCGCGCCCCGCAAGGCTCCGCCGCCGCCCCGACCTTTTTACGGTGGAAAAACTCCCCGCCGGGGCAAGCCGTTTAACAGGGGTGAGCATTTGTTCGGTGGAAAAGCCGTTCCCAAAATCGGCTGAATATTTGCAGTATTTTGGGGTGAATATTAACTAAAGACCTGCGTTTCGCAGAAAAAATGGAGGCAACTATGACAAATAATAACAAAGAGCCGCAGAGCCTGCCGGCCCGCGCCGACGTGCCGGCCGCGCTGAAATGGGACGTTGAATCGGTGTTTGCCGACGACGCGGCCTGGAACGAAGCCTACGAGGCGGCGGGCGCGCTGCTGGAACAGGTCTCGGCCTACGCGGGGACGCTGGCGCAGAGCGCGGAGCGGCTGCAAGAATATCTGAAGCTGCGCGAGGAGCTGCTGCTGGCGCTGGATAAGCTGTTTTTATACGCCCAGATGAAGCGCGACGAGGACAACGCCGACCCCGTCTATCAGGGGCTGGCCGACCGCGCGCAGAGCCTGGCCGTGCGCACCTCGGCGGCGCTGGCCTTTGAAGACCCGGAATTTCTCGCTATCGGCGAGGCAAAGCTGGCCGCCTGGCTGCAAAAGCCGGAGCTGGCCGTCTACCGCCGCTTTTTCGACGAGCTGCTGCGCCAGCAGCCGCATATCCGCAGCGCGGCGGAGGAGGAGCTGCTGGCGCTGGCCGGCGAGGTCTGCGCCGCGCCGCGCAACATCTTCGGCATGTTCAACAACGCGGATATCAAATTCCCTGTTATCACCAACGAAAAGGGCGAGCCGGTGGAGATGACCCACGGCAATTATCTGCGCCTGATGGAAAGCCCCGACCGCTCGGTGCGCCGGGCCGCCTTCGACGGTATCTACGCCGCCTACGGCGCGGCCAAAAACTCTCTGGCCGCCATGCTGGCCGCCAACGTGAAAAAAGACGTTTTCGCCGCCAAAGCGCGCCGGCATGAAAGCTCTCTGGCCGCCGCGCTGTTCGGCGAGGATATCCCCGCCGCCGTTTACGACAACCTGATCGCCGGGGTGCGGGCGCATCTGCCCCTTTTCCAGCGTTATCTGGAGCTGCGCCGCCGCGCGCTCAAGCTGGAGCAGCTGCACTTATACGACGTTTACGTGCCGCTCGCCAAAGAATCGCCGCGCGATATCCCCTACGCGGAGGCCGTGCAAACGGTGCTGACGGCGCTCGCCCCTCTGGGCGAGGAATATATCAGCGTGGCCCAAACTGCCTTCACCGACGGCTGGGTGGACGTGGCGGAAAACCGCGGCAAGACCAGCGGCGCCTATTCCAGCGGCGTTTACAGCACCAAGCCTTTTATCCTGCTGAATTATCAGGACAACCTGAACAGCGTGTTCACGCTGGCGCACGAGCTGGGTCATTCCATGCACTCGTATTTTTCGCATAAAAACCAGCCGTATATCTACGCCGACTATGAGATCTTCGTGGCCGAGGTGGCCAGCACCGTGAACGAGACCCTGCTGCTGCGCTATCTGCTGGACAAGGAGACCGACCCGGCGCAGCGCCTGCTGCTGGTGAATCATTATCTGGACGACTTCCGCGGCACCGTGTTCCGCCAGACGATGTTCGCCGAATTTGAAAAGCTGATACACGCGGCGGCCGAGGCGGGCGAGGCGCTCTCCTGCCAATACTTCCGCGATACCTATTACCAGCTGAACCTGGATTATTTTGGCCCGGCGGTGGCGGTGGATCAGGCCATCGACATGGAATGGGCGCGCATACCGCATTTTTACCGCTCCTTCTACGTCTACAAATACGCCACCGGCATGAGCGCGGCCACGGCGCTGGCGGCCAATATCCTCTCCGGCGAGCCGGCCAAGCTGGCCGCCTATCTGGGCTTCCTTGGCGGCGGCTGCAGCCAGAGCCCCATAGACCTGCTGCGCGGCGCGGGCGTGGATATGGAAAGCCCGCAGACGCTGGATCGCGCCATGCAGACGTTTGGCGAGATGACGGACGAGCTGGAGCGCCTGCTGGCCGAATGACCGCCCAAAAAGACAAAAAAGGAACCACCGGCGTAGCCGGTGGTTTTTCATATGCGGGCATAGCCCTCTGTTCCTCGCGGGCGCGTAAACG
>CANQSW010000152.1 GCA_947626615.1 uncultured Peptococcaceae bacterium
ACCGCGCCACCGACGTGCTTTCCTTCCCGCAGTTTGGGGCGGCGGAGGAGATACCGTGCGGCGCGACGCTCGGCGACATCGTGATATCGCTGCCGCGCATGGCGGCGCAGGCAAGAGAGCTGGGCCACAGCCAGCGGCGGGAGCTTTGCTTTTTGTTCGTTCACGGTCTGCTGCATCTGCTGGGCTATGACCACGAGCTTTCCGAGGCGGCGGCGGAGCGGCAGTTCGCCCGGCAGCGCGAAGTTCTGGCGGCGCTGGATATCACGCGATAGGCAGGGCAAAAAATGGATCTTGACGCATATTTTGGGCATAAGGCCGAGCCGGCGGGCTACCGTTCCGGCTTTGTGGCGCTGGTGGGGCGGCCGAACGCGGGCAAAAGCACGCTGCTGAACCGTGTGCTGGGGCAGAAGATAGCCATAGTTTCGGACAAGCCGCAGACCACCCGCACCAAAATACAGGGCATCTACACCGACGAGCGTATGCAGGCGGTGTTTTTTGACACGCCCGGCCTCCACCGGGCCAGCCATAAGCTTGGCGAATACATGAATAAGGCGGCGGAGCTGACTTTTGGCGACGTCGACGTTATCTGCTATCTGGTGGACGCCGCCGCGCCCTTTGGCGGGGGCGAGGCGTATATCTGCCGGGAGCTGGCGGCGCAGAAAACGCCGGTCTTTCTGCTGCTGAACAAGATAGACCTGCTGGACGCGGCGGCCGTGGCGAAGCAAAAGGCGCTTTACGCGGCCAAGCTGCCGGGGGCGCGGCTTTTCGCCGTCTCCGCTCTGGCCGGCGACGGGGTGGACGAGCTGCTGGACGCTCTGGCCGGGGCGCTGCCGCCGGGGCCCCGCTATTATGACGCGGAGCAGGTGACCGACCAGCCGGAGAGGCAGATCATGGCCGAAATTATCCGCGAGCAGGTGTTTTTGCAGACGCGCGACGAGATACCGCACGCCGCCGCCGTCACGCTGGAGCAATACCAGCGGCGGGAAAACGGTATGCTCTATCTGGAAGCGCTGATATACGTGGAGCGCGACAGCCAGAAGGGCATTATCATCGGCAAGGGCGGCGCGCGCCTGCGAGAGATCGGCCGGGCCGCGCGCGCGGAGCTGGAGGGGCTTTTCGACGAGAAAATATATCTGGAGCTGCGCGTTAAGGTGAAAAAGGATTGGCGCGACGATCCGCTGCTGCTGAAAAGCCTGGGCTATGACATCAAGCAGCTGCGGCGTTGAGCCGCGTTTTTTGAGGTTTTGGGTATGGATACGCGGGCGAAAACGGACGAATGTTTGATACTGCGCGGGCGCGATTATAAAGCCGGCGTTATCTTTTGAGGTTTTGGGTATGGATACGCGGGCAAAAACGGACGAATGTTTGATACTGCGCGGGCGCGATTATAAAGCCGGGGTTGCGTTTTGAGGTTTTGGGTATGGATACGCGGGCAAAAACGGACGAATGTTTGATATTGCGCGGGCGCGATTATAAAGAAACTGACCGGCTGCTTATCGTGTTCAGCCGGCGTTACGGCAAGTTTTCCTGCCTGGCCAGGGGGGTGCGCCGCAGCAACAGCAGGCTGAAAGCGAGCACTCAGCTTTTTTCCTATTCGCGCCTGACGTTTACGGACAGCAAAGGTCTGGCGCTGGTGACGCAGGGCGAGGCGATAGAGCCGCGGGCGGAGCTTCGGGGCGACCTGACGAAGATAGCCTGCGCTTCGTATATCGGCGAGCTGCTGGACGGCGTGCTGCCGGAGGGCAAGCCGCAGGAGAATATCTTCGTGCTGGCGGGCGCGGCGCTGACGCTGCTTTGCTCCGACGCGGAGCCGTTTTTGCTGCTTTCCTGCTTTGAGCTGCGCCTTTTGGCGGCGCTGGGCTATCGTCTTAGCTTCGATAGCTGCGCGGCCTGCGGCCGCAGCTTGCAGGGCGGGGAGTTTTATTTGAGCCCGGAGCGGGGCGGCGTTATCTGTGCCGGCTGCCGGGAGAGGCTGCCCGGAGCACCCGCAGGCGGCCTGCCGCCGACGCTTTCCGCCGGGGCCTGCCGTCTGCTCTCCGGTCTGCTGCAATGGGAGCTGCGCCGGGTGTTCAACCTCAAGGTGTCGCCCGCCATGCGGCAGGAGGCGGACGCGGCGCTGGCCTATTATCTGGAATATTATCTGGGGCGGCCGGCGGCCAAGGCGCGCGAGAATTTGAGCGTCTATTACCGGCCATAGGCGGCCGATATTGACAACGGCGCAATAAATTGTTAAAATTTTATTTCAGGGGTCTTGCACAGAAGCCCCCGAAAAGGAGTGACAAACGGCATGAATTTTCAGCAGCTTATCCTGAACCTGCAAAAATACTGGGGCGAGCAGGGCTGCATCATCTTGCAGCCGTATGACGTGGAAAAGGGCGCGGGCACGATGAACCCGGCCACTTTCCTGCGCGCGCTGGGGCCGGAGCCCTGGCACGTGGCCTACGTGGAGCCCTCCCGGCGGCCGACCGACGGGCGCTATGGCGAAAACCCCAACCGCCTGCAGCATTATTTTCAGTTTCAGGTAATATTGAAGCCCTCGCCGGACAACGTGCAGGAGCTGTATCTGGACAGCCTGCGGGCTATCGGTATCGACCCGCTGGAGCATGATATCCGCTTCGTGGAGGATAACTGGGAGAGCCCGACGCTGGGCGCCTGGGGGCTGGGCTGGGAGGTCTGGCTGGACGGCATGGAAGTCACGCAGTTTACGTACTTCCAGCAATGCGGCGGCATAGACTGCCGCCCCGTCTGCGCCGAGATAACCTACGGCGTGGAACGTCTGGCCATGTTTATCCAGAACGTAGACAGCGTTTACGACATCAACTGGGTGGACGATATCAGCTACGGCGACGTTTATCACCAGAACGAGGTCGATTATTCCACCTATAATTTCAAGGTCTCCGACGCGGACATGCTGTTCAAGCTGTTCGATATGTACGAGGCGGAAACGCACCGGGTCATCGCAGCCGGGCTGGTGCAGCCGGCCTACGATTACGCGCTGAAATGCTCGCACACCTTCAACCTGCTGGACGCGCGGGGCGCTATCAGCGTGACCGAGCGGCAGAGCTTCATCGGCCGGGTGCGGGCGCTGGCCCGTATGTGCGCCGAGGCGTACGTGGCGCAGCGGGAGCGTCTGGGTTATCCGCTGTTGAAAGATGAAAAGCTGCGGGCCGAGCTGGGCTTGGCGGCGCAGGCAGGGGAGGCGGCGGAATAATGGCAGAAAGACAGGTAAGAGAATATTCAAACGCCGCCGAAATCGATCCGACGAAAAT
>CANQSW010000153.1 GCA_947626615.1 uncultured Peptococcaceae bacterium
TTCGTATAAAACGACCTGCGCGCCCTGCTCCGCCGCCTGCCAGGCCGCCTCCGACCCGGCCAGCCCGCCGCCTATCACGATGATCTTTTTCATATATCGTACCAAAATTTATTTCTTCGTCTTGGCCGCGGGTTTTCTGCCGCGCCGCTGCTTAGCGCCCGCGTTGGTGGGGCAGTCGCGGTTCGGGCAGACCTTCGCCTGCTGCCCCGCGCGGTTGATGCGCTCGGCCAGCTGCGTGCCGCAGACCGGGCATTTTTCCTCTATTGGCTTATCCCAGGAAACGTAACGGCATTTGGGATAGTTGACGCAGCCGTAGAAAACGCGGCCGCCCCGGCTTTTGCGTTGAATGATATCGCCGCCGCAGGCCAGGCATTTCACCCCGGCCGGCACGACGATGGGCTTGGTGTTGCGGCATTCCGGAAAGCCGGAGCAGGCCAGGAATTTGCCGTAGCGCCCCAGCTTATAGACCATCGGCCGCCCGCAAAGCTCGCAGACGTCGCCGCTGTATTCCGGCGTGAGATCGACTTTGGCCAGCTCTTTTTCCGCCCGAGCCAGCTCCTCGGAGAACGGGCCGTAGAAATCGCGCACCACCTGCCGCCAGTTGCGGCCGCCCTCTTCCACCTCGTCCAGGCTGGCCTCCATGCCGGCCGTAAAACCGATATCTATCACGTCGGGGAAGCCCTCTTTCAGAAGGTTCACCACCACGGAGCCAAGCTCGGTGGAATAGAAATGCTTATCCTCGCGCACCACGTAGCCGCGCCCGATGATCGTATCCACGATCGGCGCATAGGTGCTGGGGCGGCCGACGCCTTTTTCCTCCAGCGTTTTCACCAGCATGGCCTCGGTGTAGCGCGGGGGCGGCGTGGTGAAATGCTGCCTGGGATCAAGCTTTGCTGCTGTGAGCTGCTGGCCCTCCTCGATGCCGGGCAGCAGGCCCAGATCGTCCCGCTCGGCCGCATCGTCGTCGTCGCGGCTCTCGATATACACCTGCATGAAGCCGGGGAAGCGCACCACCGAGCCGGCGGCCCGGAAGGTATAGCGGCCGCAGACCAGCTCCGCCGTGGTGGTGTCGATCAGGGCGGAGGCCATCTGGCTGGCCAGATAACGCTCCCAGATCAGCTTATAGAGCTTGAACTGCTGGGCGCTCAAATACTGCTTGATATCGGCGGGCCGCAGGTTGATATCCGTCGGGCGTATGGCCTCGTGCGCGTCCTGTATCTTGCCGCGCGTGCGGTAAACGCGGGGCTTGGCGGGCAGATATTCCCGGCCGAAGCGGCTCTCGATATAAGCTGCGGCGGCGGCCTGCGCCTCCGGCGCAATGCGCGTGGAATCGGTACGCATATAGCTGATCAGGCCGACGACGCCGCGCTTGCCGAGCTCTATGCCCTCATAAAGCTGCTGCGCCAGCTGCATGGTCTTTTTGGTCAAAATACCGTATTTGCGGTAGGCCTCCTGCTGCATGCTGCTGGTGGTGAAAGGCGGCACGGGGTTGCGCTCGCGCGAGCGTTTGCTTATGCCGGAAACGGTGTACGTCTGCCCCTCTATCTCCGCCAGTATCTTCTGCATGGCGGCCTCGTTGGCGACCTGCGCTTTTTTGCCGCCGATCTTGGCCAGCTCGGCCGCAAGCGGCCCCTCCGGCGTATTCAAAACCGCGGTGAGCGTCCAGTATTCCTCCGGGCGGAAGGCGTTGATCTCGGCTTCGCGGTCGCAGATTATGCGCACGGCCACGCTCTGCACGCGCCCGGCGGAAAGGCCCTTCTTCACCTTGGCCCACAAAAGCGGCGAGAGCTTATAGCCCACCAGACGATCCAGCACGCGCCGGGCCTGCTGGGCGTTTACTCTGTCCATATCCAGCCCGTGCGGGTGCTGCACGGCCTTTTTTACGGTCTCCTTGGTTATTTCGTGAAATTCAACGCGGCAATTTTCGCCCACGTTGTCCAGATATTCCTTTAAGTGAAAGGCGATCATTTCGCCCTCGCGGTCAGGGTCGCTGGCCAGAAGCACGCGGTCGGCCTTTTTGGCCTCGTCCTTCAGCGCCTTGATAACGCCGCCCTTGCCGCGTATGGTGATATAGCTCGGTTCAAAATCGTTCGCAACGTCCACGCCCAGCGTGCTTTTCGGCAGGTCCCTCACGTGGCCCATCGAAGACATCACGGTGTAGCTGCGGCCCAGATATTTGCCGATCGTTTTGGCTTTGGTCGGCGATTCAACGATAACCAGAGTTTTTCCCATGCTATACTGCTCCTCACATTTTTTTGTTAGATGTTGCTGCGTATATAATATTGACCGTCCAGCCGGCGAATAAACCCGCGAAGCTCCGCCAGCGTCAGCATAACGGCCAGGTCGGCGGTCTCCAGGCCAAGCTCCGCGGCGATATCGTTGAAATGCCGCTGCTCCGTCAGGTAATCCAGCAGACGCGCCTCGTCCGGCGTCAGATTTTCCGCCGCCGGGGCAAAAAGCGTTTGCTGCACGCTCGCGCCGCCCGCAGGGGCAAAATCCTCCAGAACGTCCTCCGGGCAGGCTACGGGCTTCACGCCGCAATCCTTGATCAGACGGTGCGTGCCGCGGCTGGCCGGGCTGAAAATGCTGCCCGGCACGGCGTAAATGTTCCGCCCCTGCTCCAGCGCGTAATCCACCGTGATCTGCGTGCCGCTTTTCAGCCCCGCTTCCACCACGATAACGCCGCGCGAGAGCCCGCTGATGATACGATTGCGCACCGGGAAGTTCTTGGCCAGCGGCTGCATACCAAGCGGATACTCGCTGAAGATACAGCCGTTTGCCGCCACCTCGTCGAAAAGCTCGCGGTTCTCCCTGGGATAGACGATATCGATGCCGCAACCCAGCACGCCGATAGTTTTGCCGCCCGCGTCCAGCGCCGCCCGGTGCCCGCAGGTGTCGATGCCGCGCGCCAGGCCGCCCACGATGTACGCGCCGGCCTTGGCCAGACCGCCGGCCAGAAAAGCCGCCGCCTGCCGGCCGTAGGCCGTGGCGCGTCTTGAGCCGATCAGGGCCAGCGTCAGCGCGCCTTCTTCCGGCAGTTCGCCGCGGTAAAACAGCAGATAAGGCGGCTCGTGTATCTCGGCCAGCAGGCTGGGATAGCGCGCGTCGTCCAGCGTGACTATTTTGGCATCGGAGCGCAGAAAACGCTCGTAAAGTTCCACCAGATCGAGCCGCCGCATTTCCGCCGCCACCGCCTGATAATCCACGCCGCGCCCCAAAACCTCCGGCCATTTGGCGGG
>CANQSW010000154.1 GCA_947626615.1 uncultured Peptococcaceae bacterium
GCGCGTCCAGCTTCTGGTCATGGTGGCGCTCGATCACCTCGACGTGGGGCATATATTTGGCCGCCTCACGCGCAAAACGCAGCAGCAGCACCGCGCCCAGCGCAAAGTTGGCCGCGAACATGGCCGAGGTCTGATATTCCCCGCACCATTTGGCGATCTGCCGCGCGTCCGCCGGCGTTATGCCCGTGGTGCCGACCACGATCGGCACATGGGCGGACAAACTGGCGCGGATATTGCCCATGACGGCCGCCGGGTTGGTGAAATCCACCACCACGTCCGGCTTAGCCTCCGCCAGCGCCGCCGCCAGATCGGTTCTGATGCCGAAGCCCAGCTCGCCGACGCCGCAGAGAAAGCCGTAATCCACCTCGCTCGGCTTGATATCCACCGCCGCGCAGACGGTCATATCCGCCCGGCCGGTCAGCCCCTGCGTCAGCGCGCGCCCCATTTTGCCGGCCGCGCCGTTCATCAGTATTTTTATTTTATCAGTCATCGCTAAACCCTCCCAACGCCAAAAAAGGTATTGCCCAGCTTGGCAATACCTAGATTTTACTATATTTGCCCGAGATCGGTCAAGTTTTTTGGCGAAATCTGCTAAAAGCCCGGGTCGATGTCGACGACTATCACCTCGGAGCCAACCTTGCAGACCTTATCCCACGGTATGTGCAGCAGGCGGCGGTCGCCGATAAAACGCCGCCGCTCGCTAAAGGGCTGTTCCGCGCGCCGGGGTATGACAATCTCCTCGATCGTGCCGTCGGCGGGGTCTACCACCAGATCGGCGTCGCCCACCAGCCCCAATATCTCGCCGTCAAAAATGTTGATGATACGCTTGCCCAAAAGCTGACTTAAACGCATGGCCGTCCCTCCGCACCGCTTTGACAAAGCATATGCGGCAAGCCCCGGCAATATTACAAGCCGGAGTGGCCGAAGCCGCCCCCGCCCCGGCCGCTTGGCGCCAGCTCCGCCTCCGGCTGCCAGACGGCCTGCAGGCAGGGCGCGAACACCAGCTGGGCTATCCGCATACCGCGCGTGACGGTGAAATCCTCCTGCCCCAGGTTGATGAGGATAACGCCGATCTCGCCGCGATAATCCGCGTCGATAGTGCCGGGCGTGTTGAGGCAGGTCACGCCGTGTTTTAAGGCCAGGCCGCTTCTTGGGCGCACCTGCGCTTCATAGCCCGGCGGCAGCTCGATAAAAAGCCCCGTGGGCAGCAGACGCCGCTCGCCGGGGGCCAGCGTCACGTCCGCTTCGATGCAGGCCAAAAGATCCATGCCCGCCGCCCCCGCCGTTTCGTATTTGGGCAGCGGCAGCCCGGCGTAGGCCGCCGCCGTTTTCACCTTCACCCTCAACATGAGAGGATACCAGCCAGATCGGCCTTGGGCTCCACCGGCCCGACGCTGGAGAGCACCAGCCTGTCCGGCCGCAGCAACCGCTCCGCCACGCGCTTGACGTCCGCGCAGCTAACCTGCATGATCTTCGCCACCTGCTCTTCCGCCGTCTGCACCCGGCCATAGACCGTTTCTTCCCGGCCCAGGCGCGCCATTACGTTGGCGGAGCTTTCCAGCCCGATCAGCAGCCCGGCCTTGAACTGCGCCTGCGCCCGCCTAAGCTCCGCCGCCGTCACGCCGTCCGCCGCGATCTTCGCCATTTCGCAGCCCAGCACCCGCAGCAGCTCGTCCACCCGCTTGGGGCTGGTGGACGCATAAGCCGAAAAGCTGCCGCCGAAGCCATGCGCCGCCACCGTGGAATAAACGCTGTACGTCAGCCCGCGCTTTTCGCGCACCTCCTGAAAGAGGCGCGAAGCGACGCCGCCGCCCAAAATACCGTTCAACATACTGAGGGCGTAAATATCCGGGTCGTCGCCGGCAAGCCCCGGCACGCCCAGCGTCACGTGCACCTGTTCGATATCTTTATGCGTATGCACCGTGCCGCTGCCGTAGGCCGGACGGGCCAATTTGGGCTTTAGCCAGCTTCCCCCGGCAAACGCCGCCGCGCCCAGATATTTTTCCACCAGAGCCAGCGCCTGTTCCCGCTCGACGGCCCCGGCCACCACCAGCACCGTATGCTCCGGCGTGTAATGCGCGCGGCAATAGCGCTCGATATCCTCGCGCTCAAACGACGAAACGGAAGCCACCGTGCCGATCACCGGCAGGCCGTAGGGGTGCGCGGGCAGCAGCCTGCGGTTGAACATCTCGCCCACCAGATCGTCCGGCGTATCCTCGTACATATTGATCTCTTCGAGGATAACGCCCTTTTCCTTGGCCCATTCCGCCGCCGGGAAGCGCGCGTCCAGATACATATCGCTCAAAAGATCGAGGCAGAGCTCGAAATCCTCCGCCAGAGAGCGCGTGTAATAGCAGGTGTATTCGCGCGAGGTGAAGGCGTTCATCTGACCGCCCGCGTCCTCCAACAGCTGGGCGATCTGCTGATAATCGCGCTTGCCCGTCCCCTTAAAGAGCATATGCTCCACCACGTGAGAGATACCGCCCTCGTCCGCCTGCTCGTAAGCCGAGCCCGTGCCGGCCCAGAGCGCCGCCGTCACCGAATACACGTCCGGCAGATACTCCGTCACCACGCGCAGGCCGTTGCTCAAAACGTCTTTGCTGCTCATAAAAACACTCCAAATCCTCAAGCGGCCCCTGGCCGCAGGTTTTATGTATAGCTTATTCGCCGCCAAACGGCAAAATCCTCTTGAGCGCGTCCCGCGCGGCGGCGGCCAGCCGTTGCAGGCGCGGCGGCTGATAACCCGCGCCCGCCAGCAGGTTGACGCGGCCCAGCAGCTCGCCCCCGCGCCGCAGCGTCAGCGTGCCGAGCAGCTCGCCCGGGGCCACGGCTTCAAGGCTGCCCAGCGTGCGCCAGGCATATTCCGTCTGCACGTCCGCCGCCTCCTTGGGCAGAGTCACAGTCAAAGCGCAGGCGGCAACGGCGGGCAGCATTGCTTCTCCCCCGCCCGCGTTAAAATACCCCAGAAGTTCGCCCTTTGCGATCAGGCAAACGTTCCGAAAAGCGTCGATACCGTAGTTCAGCAGGCGCAAACTGTCGCCGTAGCGGTCGGCGCTGTGCAGCACCACGGCGATAACGCCGCGGCCGTCGCGCTCCATACTGCTGACCAGACAAGCCCCGGCCGCGCTGGTGGTGCCGGTTTTGATACCGGTGACGCTTTCGTCCATCGTCAGCAGCTTGTTAGTGTTCTTAAGGCTGCGGTCATAGCTGCCGCCC
>CANQSW010000155.1 GCA_947626615.1 uncultured Peptococcaceae bacterium
CCGTATATCTTCAACACGACGCTGGCCGAAAATATCCGTTACGGCCGCCCCGACGCCACGGAGGAGGAGATCGTCCGCGCGGCGCGGTTTGCCAACGCCCATGATTTCATCATGCGGCGGCCGGAGGGCTATGCCGCCCCGGCGGGCGAGCGCGGCAGCTATCTTTCCGGCGGGGAGAAGCAGCGTATCGCCATTGCTCGCGCCATTTTGAAGGACGCGCCCATTCTGCTGCTGGACGAAGCCACCTCCGCTCTGGATAACGCCAACGAAAAGCTGGTGCAGAATGCTCTGGCCAATCTGATGCGCGATAAGACTACGATCATGATCGTCCACCGGCCCACCAGCATCGCCGCCGCCGACCGGGTGATAAAAATCTGAGAGGTTTGGCGTAAAAATGTTGACAGTTTTTGCCGCTGATGCTATAATACAGACAAGCGGTTAGCTTAGAATTTAATAAAAAGCAGATGGTGCCGCGGCGCAGGCCGCGGGTAATAGGGAAACAGGTGCGATGCCTGTGCGATCTCGTCACTGTATGCGGCGTACGCTTCGTCATTAAGCCACTGAGAGATTGGGAAGGCGACGAACAGAGCTAGCCGCGAGCCAGGAAACCTGCCATTTGTGGTACAGGAATTGTGCTGATTCCACATCACGAGGTTTGATTGTACCGAAATCTCCTGACAATCCAACCTGGCTTTTACAGCGTTGGGTTTTTTTGTACTCCTTTTTGTTTTATTCGGGCGAACTGCCAAAAAATAAAAAGGAGATGTTTGTAATGAGGACGAAGAAAGTTATCGGTCTGCTCAGCGTATGCCTGCTGCTTTGTTTGGCGTTTGCCGGCTGCTCTGGCGACCAGGGCGCGCAGAGCGCTCAAATGACGGATCAGGAGGCGGCAGACCAGGTGGCACAGATGATCGACGCGATCTACGTACAGACGAGAACGGACGACACCGACGCGCAGTGCGAGGCGGCCAAGGCTGGCTGGGACGCGCTGACCGACGCGCAGAAGGAATTGGTATCCGGCGAGAATGCCGACCCGGATTATTTCGGCCGGGATACGGGCGACGCTGCGGCTGACGATCCGCTGAACGCCGACGGTATAGGCGAGAACGAGCTGCTGGTGGTGAGCTTCGGCACTTCTTTCAACGACAGCCGCGTGGCTGACATCAAAGGCATCGAAGACGCTCTGGCCGCGGCTTATCCCGATTGGTCGGTGCGCCGCGCCTTCACCGCGCAGATCATCATCAATCACGTGCAGGCGCGCGACGGCGAACATATCGACAATATGCAGCAGGCGCTGGACCGCGCCGTGGCTAACGGCGTAAAGAATCTGGTGATCCAGCCCACGCATCTTATGCACGGCGCGGAATATGACGAGCTCTCTGACGCTGTGGCCGGCTACATGGATAAATTTGCCAGCGTTAAGATCGCCGAGCCTCTGCTGGGCCAGGTGGGCGACTCCGCTACCACGGTGAACGCCGATAAGCAGGCCGTGGCCGAAGCCGTCACCGCCGAAGCCGTAAAGACGGCCGGTTACGCCGATCTGGCGGCCGCCAAGGCCGACGGCGTGGCGTTCGTGTTCATGGGGCACGGCACGTCTCACACCGCCAAGGTATCTTATAGCCAGATGCAGGCGCAGATGAACGACTTGGGCTATGACAACGTGTTCATCGGCACGGTCGAGGGCGAGCCGGAGGAGACCTCCTGCGAAGCTATCATCGCCGCTGTGGCCGACGCCGGTTATAAGAAGGTCGTGCTGCGTCCTCTGATGGTGGTGGCCGGCGACCATGCCAACAACGACATGGCCGGCGACGACGAGGATTCCTGGAAGAGTATGTTCAATGCCTCCGGCAATTTCGACAGCATTGAAACGCAGATCGCCGGCATGGGCAGCATACCCGCCGTTCAGGCGCTCTATGTGGCTCATACGGCCGCTGTGCTTGGCGAATAAAATTTAACAAAATTGGAGTTGGTAAAGATGAAAAACAAACGGTTATGGCTGCTCGTGCTGGCCGCGCTGGCTCTGGCGCTGTGTCTGACGGGCTGCGGCGGCGGTGACGAACCGGCGAAAAGCGAGCTGGCAGACGGCGTTTATCTGGTCGATTTCAACACCGACAGCAGTATGTTCCACGTCAACGAGGCGGCTTGGGGCGGCAAGGGTCATCTCACCGTGCAGGACGGCGCGATGACGCTGCATATCTCTTTACCCTCCAAGAGCATACAGAACCTCTACCTGGGCCTGGCCGAAGACGCCAAGAAGGACGGCGCGGAGCTGTTGCAGCCCACGCTGGATTCGATCACCTACGAAGACGGCATGAGAGAGGAAGTCCACGGTTTTGACGTGCCCGTTCCCGCGCTGGACGAAGAATTTGATCTGGCGCTCATCGGCACGAAAGGCGTTTGGTACGACCATAAGGTCAGCGTTACCAATCCCGAGCCGCTCGACGTAGTCGAAGGCGAGCCGGTCGAAGCGGATCAGGGCGAGGAATGATTCTGCCCGGCTAATATCTTGCCCCTGCTGTCAAAAAAGCGGGGGCAAGATTTGTATTTGCGGGGAATTTCTGTTATACTTAGGTTTAGCAATATATCCCGACCCGATTGCGAGGAATCAATATGAAGCGAAAATCAGTTGTTTGGCTGCTGTGCTGTCTGTCGCTGTGTCTGCTGCTGCCGGGGCTGGCTTTAGCCGATACCGCGAACGCCGTCTCGAATCTTGCCGACGGCTCTTATACGGTGGAGGTAGAGTTGGGCGGCGGCACGGGGCGCGCCTCCATAACCTCGCCGGCCCGGCTGACGGTGCAGGGCGGCCAGGCCACGGCGCGCATAGAGTGGGACAGCGATCATTACGATTATATGAAGCTGGACGGGCAGACTTATCTGCCGGTGGAGGGCGCCAAAACTTCGACCTTCGACCTGCCGGTGCCGGCCTTTAACGAGCCGATCGTCGTTATCGCCGATACCACTGCGATGAGCACGCCGCATGAGATCGAATACACGCTGACGTTCAACGGCGCCACGGTGCGCTCCGGCAGCTCGATGATCTTTCTGTACGCGGTCGGCTGCGCCGTGCTGGTGCTGGCCGTGTTTATGCTGCTGTTTCGCCGCAAAACGCCGGCCAAAGCCAATAAAAAAGGACGGAAAAAATGATATTTGATTTGCGAAAAGGGCTGGCGGCCCTGCTGCTGGCGGCGGCGCTTTTGCTGCTGGG
>CANQSW010000156.1 GCA_947626615.1 uncultured Peptococcaceae bacterium
CAAAAGCAACCTGGAGCTGGTGCCGCCGGAATATATCCGCAAGCAAACGCTGGTCGGCTCCGAGCGCTTCATCACGCCGGAACTAAAAGATCTGGAAAACAAGCTGCAAACCGCCGAGGAGCGCTTGAACGTGCTGGAGCAGCGGCTGCTGGCTCAGCTGCGCGAAAGCATCACGCGGCAGACGGCGCGTATCCAGAAAACGGCCAAATGCGTGGCCTGGCTGGATTGTCTGGCCGGCTTGGCGGAGCTGGCCGAGGAAAATAACTACGTAAAGCCCCAGGTCGACGACAGCGATTGCCTGATATTGCAATCCGCCCGTCACCCGATGGTGGAGCTGGCTATCGGCCGCGAGAATTATATCCCCAACGATACCTACATCAAGGGCGAGAAGAACCGCTTCCAGCTGATCACCGGCCCGAATATGGCGGGAAAATCGACGTATATGCGCCAGGTGGCGCTCTGCGTTATCCTGGCCCGTATCGGCAGCTTTATCCCGGCGGCGGCCGGGCATATCGGCAAGATAGACCGCATTTTCACCCGCGTCGGGGCCAGCGACGACCTTTCCGCCGGGCAGAGCACCTTCATGGTGGAGATGAGCGAGACCTCCAACATATTGAAGAACGCCACGCGCGACAGCCTGATAATTCTGGACGAGATCGGGCGCGGCACCAGCACCTACGACGGCCTTAGCATCGCCTGGGCTGTCTCGGAATACATTCTGCGCCCGGCGCTTGCCGCCAAAACGCTGTTTGCCACGCATTATCACGAGCTGATAGGGCTGGCGGCCGGCTACCCGGCGGTGCAGAACTATTCGGTGACCGTGCGGGAGAAGGGCGGCAGCATCGTCTTTCTGCGGAAGATCGTCGAGGGCGGCTCGGATAAAAGCTACGGCGTGCACGTCGCCAAGCTGGCGGGCCTGCCCGAGGCCGTCATCGACCGCGCCAACGAGATCTTGGCCCAGCTGGAGGCGGAAAAATCGCCCGCGGCCGCGCCGATAAGCGGCTATCTGCGGGAAGAGGTTCCCCCCGAACCCCCGGCGGAAGACCCGGTGCTGGCGGAGTTAAAAAGGCTGGATATCACCAATCTCCGCCCGGTGGAGGCGCTGCTTTATCTGGAAAAATGGCAGAAGGAGCTGGATAAATGAAAGAGCATAAAGGCGTTATCAGGCAGTTAGACGAGCTCACGGCCAGCCAGATCGCGGCGGGCGAGGTGGTGGAGCGCCCCGTTTCCGTCGTCAAAGAGCTGGTGGAAAATTCTATTGACGCGGGGGCGCGGCATGTGACCGTACGCCTTACGGCCGACGCGGAATTTAAGCAGATAGCCGAGATCCAGGTCGTCGACGACGGCTGCGGCATTTTGCCGGACGACCTGCCGTTGGCTTTCGGTCGGCACGCCACCAGCAAACTGGCCAGCGCGGCCGATCTGGCCGCCATACAAACGCTGGGCTTTCGCGGCGAGGCTCTGCCCAGCATAGCGGCCGTCAGCCGCGTTACGATCGCCAGCACGGCGCGGGGCGAGGCCGCCGGTTTTGCCGTAGCGGCGGCGGACGGCGAGGTGAAAAAGCTCGGCGAGGTGGCGCTGGCCGAGGGCACCAAGGTCACGGTGCAGGATCTTTTCTATAACACTCCGGCCCGCCGAAAATTCCTCAGATCATACGCGACGGAGACCGGGCAGATCAGCCGTCTGGTGGGCGAGCTGATACTCTCCCGCCCGGATATCGCGTTTCTGCTGCAAACAGACGGCCGCACGGTGCTGCGCTCGCCCGGCGGCGGCAGCCCGGAGAAGGCCGTGCTGGCCGTTTACGGCGCGGAGGTCCTCTCGGCGCTGCGCCCGGTCTCGTATCAGGTGGGGCAGGTCAGGGTAGCGGGCTATGCGTCGCTGCCGCCGTTTGCCCGCTCCTCCCGCCGCTATTATCATTTCTTCGTGAACGGCCGGCTGGTGAAAAGCCCGGAGCTTAACGGCATCGTCGATACGGCCTATTTGAGCCTGCTCCCGGCGGGCAAGCACCCGCTGGTGGCGCTCTATCTGACGCTGCCGGCCGCTTCCGTGGACGTCAACGTCCACCCGGCCAAGACGGAGATACGCTTTAACCAGTTGAAAGAAGTAAAAGAGGCCGTGCTGGCGGCTCTGCGCCACGCGCTGGCCTTAAAAGCGCCCGAGCCGCAGCCGGAAGCCCCCGCCGACGGCATGGAGATGATATTTTCGATTCTTGGCAAACACCAGCCGCAGCCGGAGCAGCCGGCCCAAGCGGCGGAGGCGACCTTCGATCTTTCCGGCGATATCGAGATAAAGCCGGCGGCAGATAAAGCCGTGCCGAACGCCGCGGACTTAAAAAACCTCTCCGGCGAGGGCATGACGGAGCTTTTGCGCGAGAGCAGCGAGGAGGAGGGCTTTGCTCAGAAGCTGTTCCAGAACCTGCTGAAAGGCGCGCCCGGCGTGAAGCAGGAATATCGCCGCGACGACGGCGAGTGGCTGGCGGAAAACTTCGGCGTAACGTATCTGGACGAGCCGCAGCAGACCAGCCTGTTTGCTGCGGAATCGAACCTGTTTTTGGCGCTGAAGCCGCTGGGCCAGCTGAACGATTCCTATATCATCGCGGCGCTGAACGAGGATCTCTATATCATCGACCAGCACGCCGCGCACGAACGCATACTTTATGAGGAATTTGCGCTGGCCTTCGGGCTGGATAACCGCGAGACCTCAATGCTGGCCGTCCCCGTGACGGTCGACGTGGGCGCGCTCAATACGGAGCTTCTTTTGGCCAACATCGCCCGGCTGGCGGATTTCGGCTTCGTGCTGGAGCATTTCGGCGGCAGCAGCTTCGTGATACGCGGCGTGCCGCTCTGGTACGTGCGCGGCAGCGAAAGCGACCACCGCCGCAAATCTCAGGTCTATGACAACGACGTCGCGGGTTTCTTTTTGGACGTGCTGGACATGCTGCTGGAGACGGCGGAGGACGAGCGGCTGGATATAGCCCGCCTGAATAAGCTGGAGCTTTTCACCAAAGCGTGCAAAAGCGCTATCAAGGCCAAAGAGCACCTGAACGGGCAGGAGATAGCCTGGCTGCTGCACAACCTGGCGGAATGTGAAAAGCCGCAGACCTGCCCGCACGGCCGCCCCACCTTCTTCAAACTGACCGACGCGGAGATACGCCGCCGGTTCCTGCGGAGCGAGAAATGACGGCCAAGATGAGAATAGAACCG
>CANQSW010000157.1 GCA_947626615.1 uncultured Peptococcaceae bacterium
TCCGCAGCCTGCTGCAGGCGGGCGACCGGGCGCGTCTGCAAAAAATGTTCCAAAAATCCACCGCGCGGCGCAGCCAGTTTGACGTGGCCAAGCAAGCCCCGGCGGATAAAAAATAATTTCAGGAGGTCTCTCACATGGAAGAAAAAGGCTTTATCGCCGAATTTAAGGAGTTTATCTCCCGCGGCAACGTGATGGACATGGCCGTCGGCATTATCATTGGCGGCGCGTTCACCGCGATCATCACCTCTCTGGTCAACGACATCATCATGCCGTTGATCGCCACCTTCACCGGGCAGGTATCGTTCACCGCTCTGTTCTTTCAGATCGGCAACACGATCATACCCTACGGCAATTTTATCCAGAACATCGTTAACTTTCTGCTGACGGCGCTGGCGCTGTTCTGCATCATCAAGGCTATCAACAGCCTGCACCATAAGGAGGAGCCCGCGCCCGAACCGGAACCCGAGCCGGAAACGCCGGAGGATATCCTGCTGCTGCGCGAGATCCGCGATTCTCTGAAAAAATAAGCCGCTGGCAGCGCAAAAAACGCCTTCTCCCACGACCGGGAGAAGGCGTTTTTTTATGTTTTCGGTTCAGGCCGCCAGCAGGTTGCTGAGCTTCATCAAGAAGCTCGCCAGCTCGGCGCGGGTCACCGTCTGCTGCGGCATGAGGCGGCCCTTATCGTTGCCGGTTATCACGCCCGTTTCGGCCGCCCAGGCCAAGGCGTCCGCCGCCCAGGGGGAGACGCGGTTTGCGTCGGCAAAACGCGCCAGCGCCCCACCGGAAAGCGCCGGCTCTACGTTCATTTCCGCGCAATAGATGCGATACAGCATGACCACGGCCTGCTCGCGGGAGATGTCGCCGTTCGGACGGAAGCGGCCGTCGATACCGTCCACCACGCCCGCCTCGGCCGCCCAGGCCACGGCCGGCTGATACCAGGCTTCCGCCGGAACGTCGGCAAACTGCGGCGCAACCACGGCCTGCTGGCTGCCGAAGGCCCGCCAGAGCAGCGTCGCCGCCTCGGCGCGGCTGGCTTTGGCGTTGGGCTGCAGCCGGCCCGCGGCGTCTCCCTGCAGCAGCCCCAGCCGCACGGCGTAGAGCAGCGGCTGTTCGGCCCAATGGCCTTGCATCTCGTCCAGACTGGGCAGGCCGCAGATCTCCGTGTAGAGATAATTTTCCAGCCCGTCCGCGATCTTCTGCATACCGGCCTCCGTGAAGATATCGGCATAGCCGGCCTTGGCGCAGAATTTGGTGTAGCCCGTCTCGTTCAGCGCGACCATAGCCAAGTAGCTGTCCGCCGCCGCGGTAAAATCTTCGGCGCTGCGGCCCAAAAGCTCGCAGACCGTGAGGCCGGAGGTGGCGTAGCTGATGTAATAAAGCGGCTGAATGAACGTGTGCGCCGTCGTCACCCAGTTATACGCCTCGTCGTCGTCGTGCATATAAGCGTAGCCGTATTGCAGCGATATCTCATGGAACAGGCGGTTCAGATCGCTGACCGTGGGGTTATCCAGCTGATACATACGCTGCTGGAATTCGTCGTACATACAGCCGTCCACCACCGCGCGCAGCTGGTTCGCCAGCATCGTCAGGCGGTAGGCCGGGCCGTATTCGCCGAAAATATCGTCGGCAAAGTGCATGAACAGCGCCTCCAGCCCCTGCGAATGGAACTCGCCCACGTCATAGCCGCAATCGCGCTGCTCGTACATATAAAACGCGAAGTGGCCGAACTCGTGCACAAAGGTGGCAAGATCGTCCGGGCTGCCGTTCTGCGTGCCGCTGAAGATCAGCGCCAGATCATAAAATGGGATATAGCTGGTAAACGAGATGTCCAGCCGCCCCGCGGTCTGCTCGATATCCGCCAGCCCCTTTTGCCGCATATAGGCCAGCATCTCCGCGTATTCGTCGGAGATCTCCGGCATATACTCGGCCACGGTATCCAGCAGGCTCTCCGTGGTGAAATGAACGGAATCATAGAGGCCGGCCAGATCGAACTGCGGGTTATAGCTCAGCATCTGGTTGACGGCGCTCAACAGCGGCACTATCTTCTCTTTGACCAGCCCGTGCAGACGGGCCGCCTGCTCCGGCGTGTAATCGCGGCCGTAGATCCTCGCGTAGGCGTAATCGGCATAATCGTCGTAGCCGGCCAGCCGGGCGTATTGGTTGCAAACGGGTATGATATCCGCCAAAATCTGCGCGGTGGCGCGGTTCCTCGCCTCGGCCAGCTCTTTATAGACCGCGGTGTAATCGGCGTCCGGCACGCTGTCCAGATCGTCGAAGCCGTACGTGCGGCCGTTATAGGTTATGCGATAATCGGCGTTTATGGCCTGCCAGTAGGCGTCGGTCACGCCCTGTATGCGCTGGGCCAGCGCCAGCATCTCCGGCGAATCGCTTGATGCGCCGGAAAGCTGCCGCACCGAGCCGGGCGAGAGCATATCGAACACCATTTCGCGGTTATCCGAGGCAAAAAGCTCCTGCCAGGTGGCGGTATAATCGCTGTTCACCTGCAGCAGCAGCTCCTGCCAGGCCTGATATTGCGCGGCGTTGTTGGCCGGGTCGCGGTAATAATCGTACATCGCCAGCTGCTCGTTGGCGTTCAGCCGCTGGAACTCGCCGATATAGCGCACCAGCGCGTCGGCCAGCTCGTCGCGGTTTTGGATATCGTTCATCAGAAAAACGTGATCCTGCAAAATATAAAAGCGCGTCGCGTCGGCCTGCGTATAGGCCAGATCGGAGACGGAATAACCGACGGGGATATCCGGGAAGAAATCAGTCTCCCGCGCGGCGGCGGGCACGGGCAGCAGCAGCGCCGCCGCCAGACAAAACAGCAGGGCAAACGCGATAAAGACGCGCGATCTTGACGCTCTTTGCATAACAAACCTCCAAAACATACACAAAACAGCAACTTAACGCTTTAATTATATACTAAACGGCGGGATAATTAAAGGCCCGCGCGCAAAAATTTTGGCCGGAAAACGCCGCCTGCCGCGGCAAAATCTGCCGCCGCTCTTGCATTTTTGCCTTATATCTGTGATAATATAGTTAGCCTTTGAGCGCAAACCAAAAAAGCTGGTGTTGAAATTGACTTTTTCCAAAAAAACGCTGTTATCGCTGGCCGGTATCATCTTCGGGGCGATACTCTTCGACTGGGCGCTGCATAACACGGACGCGGCCGGGGC
>CANQSW010000158.1 GCA_947626615.1 uncultured Peptococcaceae bacterium
ATTGGCAAAGCCGCCGTGCTTCAGCGCCTCCACCACGCTGAGGTAGGCGTCGTGCAGCGCCACGTATTTGCCGACCAGCGCGATACGCACGGTGTGCCGCAGATTGCGGCTGGTCTCCACCATCGTCTGCCAGTCCGTCAAGTCCGGCTCGCCGGCGGCCGCAAGTTTCAGCTTGTCCACGATGATCCGGCAGAGGTCCTCTTTTTCCAGCGCCAGCGGTATGGCGTAGAGGCTGTCCAGATCGCGGTTTTCGATCACCATTTCCACCGGCACGTTGCAGAGCTGAGAAATTTTGCGCTTGGCGTCGTGGGGCAGCGGCACTTCCGTGCGGCAGACGATAACGTCGGCCTGTATGCCCTGGCTCAAAAGCTCGCGTATGCTGTGCTGCGTGGGCTTGGTCTTGATCTCGCAGGATTTGCTCAAATACGGCACCAGCGTCACGTGGACGTAGACGCAGTTTTCACGCCCCACGTCGCTGCCAAACTGCCGTATCGCTTCGATGAACGGCAGGGATTCGATATCGCCGACCGTGCCGCCGACCTCGATGATCGCCACGTCGGCGTTGGCCGTCTCCACGTTCAGGCGGATATTCTCTTTTATCTTGTTGGTTATATGCGGTATCATCTGCACCGTGCCGCCCTCATAGCTGCCGCTGCGCTCCTCCTTCAGCACGCTGTCGAACACGCGGCCCGAGGTGACGTTGGAGTATTGGTTCAGGCTCTCGTCAATGAAGCGCTCATAGTGGCCAAGATCAAGGTCGGTCTCCGCGCCGTCGTCGGTGACGAACACCTCGCCGTGCTGATAGGGGCTCATCGTGCCGGGGTCGATATTCAGATAGGGGTCCAGCTTCTGCATGGTCACGCGGACGCCGCGCGCCTTCAGCAGCCGCCCGATCGAGGCCGCCGTGATGCCCTTGCCCAGGCCGGAGACCACGCCGCCGGTCACGAAAACATATTTGGTCGGTGTTTTGCTTGCCATGATATCTTCTCCTGTTCTTCGCTCGCGTTTGGGGCCCGCCGCCGGCAAATTGCCATACGAAAAGCGGCTTTTCGACCTGCGCGAAAAAACCGTTTGCCTATCCGCCGGCTTTTTGGGGCAGCCGACGCTCTTTATTTAATTTTAGCCTGTTTTGGGGCAAATAGCAAGCCTTAGCGCGTATTTTGCGGGCGAATTTTTGCGGATATCGCCGCGGCCGCCCCACTATTGCCCGTTATCCCGCCGCGCGCGGAAAAATTCTTTTAGCAGCGCCCGGCACTCGTCCTCGCAGACGCCGCCGATGACCTCCGGCTTATACAAGGCGTCGCGATAGGCCGGCACGTTGAAGGCCGAGCCGCAGGCGCCGAGCCGGCCGTCCGGGCAGCCGAACACCAGCCGCCCCACGCGCGCCAGCATGATCGCCCCGGCGCACATCGGGCAGGGCTCCAGCGTCACCACCAGCGTGCAATCCGTCAGATAACGGGAGCCCAGCGCCGCTTTGGCCGCGCGGATCGCCAGCATTTCCGCGTGGGCCAGAGGGTCTTGCAGCTCTTCGACGCGGTTGCGCGCGGCGGCTATGACCTCGCCGGAGCTTACAATGAGCGCGCCCACCGGCACTTCGCCCGCCGCCGCGGCCTCTTTGGCCAGCGTCAAGGCTTGGCGCATATAATCGCTAAGCTGCATAAAAAAGCCCCCTTTGGCGCTAAAAAATAAGACCCCTCTAAATGAGGGGTCTTGCTTTTGGCTGGGGTACTAGGATTCGAACCTAGGAATGCTGATGCCAGAAACCAGTGCCTTACCGCTTGGCCATACCCCATCGTCGGCGGCGCGCGGACCGCGCTCCGTGAATATCGGCTAAATTCACGGATGCGGCCGGCTGGTGTGCTTGACAGGAATCGAACCTGCGACCTGTCGCTTAGGAGGCGACCGCTCTATCCAACTGAGCTACAAACACCCGTGGTTTTAACGCCTGTTAATTATATATTATTCCGGCCGAAAGGTCAAGCCCCGACCGGAATTTTTTGCAAATTTTTTTGTCAGCCGCCCAGCGTCACGTCCTGTTTGGCGTACCATTGCAGCGCGGCCTGCAAATGCTCCGGCTGGCAGTCCGGCCAAAGAGCCTCCACCACGAAGAAATCGGCGTAGACCGCCTGCACGGGGAGCAGGCCGGAAAGCCGGCGCATACCGCCCCAGCGCACCACCAGATCGATGCGGGAAACATCGTGCGAGCCAAGCGCCGCCAAAAGCCCGGCCCGGCCCGCTGCAGAAGCGCCGGAAAGCCCCGCCAGATCCCACTCCCAGCCGTAATTCACCAGAAAATTCAGCCGGATACCGCCGCCCGCCACCAGACGGCGCTCCCGATAAGGCAAAAGTTCCGGCGGAAACTGCGGCGAGGTGTGATCGCCCAGCACCAGCAGCTCCGCCCCCTCGCCGGAAAGCAGCCGCACGGCCTCCACACAAGCGGCGGAAAAGCTCTCCCGCTGGGCGCGGGGGCGCTTGCAGTTGTCGGTAGTGAAGCCGTAAAACGTCAGCTCCTTTATGCCCGCCGCCTTGGCCTGACGCAGCACCTGCACGCCGGGCGCCAGACCGAACTGGTAGCCCTGCTCGCGCTTCAGGCCGTGGCGCTCCGCCCAGCGCCGGTTGCCGTCCGGTATCACCGCCAAATGCTGCGGCACGCGCATGAAAAACCCTCCCCGCCGCCAGTTTGTTCACCAGGCATTTTGCCCCAAACGGCCAAAAATATACCCGCCGCGGCTTGCGAACGGGCACATTTTTGTTTATTTTGCTTTTTATCCGGCGGGGTTGCGCTATTTCTCCATAACGTCGACCGTCTCGCCCGCCAGCGCCTTGTTCATGTTGCGCACGGCGCACATCTTGCCGCACATGGTACAGGTATCCTCGCAGGCGGGGGTGGATTCCGCCCGGTAGCGCCGCGCCTTTTCCGGGTCTATGGCCAGACGGAACTGCTCCTCCCAGTCCAGCTTCTGCCGGGCGCGGGCCATGGCGTCGTCCCAGTCTCTGGCGCCCGGTATGCCCTTGGCCAGATCGGCCGCGTGCGCCGCGATACGCGAAGCTATGATGCCCTCCTTCACGTCGTCCAGATCGGGCAGGCGCAAATGCCCCGCGGGGGTGACGTAGCAGAGAAAGGCCGCGCCGGACGCGGCGGCGATCGCGC
>CANQSW010000159.1 GCA_947626615.1 uncultured Peptococcaceae bacterium
GCACCAAGGAGATCGCGGCCAAGCTGGCGGAGAATCTGGGCATACGCTACGCCGTCTGCCCGATAGAACCGCTGGTGGAGGCTACGGCGGCGGCGCTGGCGGCTATAGACCTGCCGCTCGATACGGCCGCGCTGGAAAACGTCCAGGCCCGCACTCGCGGGGCTGGGATATTGGCGGCGGCCGCGGCGGCCTTCGGCGGGGCGGTGGTCTGCAACGGCAACAAGAGCGAATTTACGGTGGGCTACGCCACGATGTACGGCGACGCGACGGGCTATTTCGCGCCGCTGGGCGACCTCTGGAAGTGCGAGGTCTACGAGCTGGCGAAATACGTTTACGATACCACGGCGCGCCTGCCCATAGCCGCGCTGGAGATACGCCCCTCCGCCGAGCTTTCCGACGCGCAGAACATCGAGCAGGGCAAGGGCGACCCTCTCTGCTACGCCTACCACGATTATCTCTTCCGCAGCTGGGTGGAATGGGGCGAGGATATCGCCGACACGCTGACGTATTATAACGACGGGCGGCTGGCCGAGGTCATCGGCTGCGGCACGGAGCAGCTAAAGGAGCTTTTTCCCACGCGCAAGAGCTTTATGGACGATCTGGAGCATTGGTGGGGGCTGTATAAGGGGCTGGCGGTGGCGAAGCGGCTGCAAGCGCCGCCGGTGCTGGCGCTCTCTCGCCGGGCCTTCGGCGCGGATCTGCCGGAATCGCAGACGGGCTGCTGGCTGGACGGCGAATATCTGCGCTTAAAAGCGCGCGTTCTGGCCAAAGACGATCATCTGGCGCTGTAAGTTCTGCCACCGCCGCGAAAAATCTGTTGTAATTGGCGGGCAAATAGTTTATTATAGTTGTAGAAGTAAAAATGCGCCCGCAGGCGGGCGCCGGTTTACGGAAAATATGAGCAGAAGAGAAAGGAAGTATTGAGATGGCAGATTACAACGAATTGGCTTTAGCGATGCACGAAAAGCACCAGGGCAAGATCGAAGTCGTCAGCAAGGTCGAAGTAAAGACGCGCGACGATTTGAGCACTGCCTACACCCCCGGCGTGGCCGAGCCTTGCCGCAAGATCCGCGACAACGCCGACGACGTCTACAAATACACCGCCAAGGGCAATCTGGTGGCCGTCGTTTCCGACGGCAGCGCCGTGCTGGGCCTGGGCAACATCGGCGCCAAAGGGGCTATCCCGGTGATGGAGGGCAAATGTATCCTGTTCAAGGAGTTTGCCAACGTCGACGCCTTTCCTATCTGTCTGGATACGCAGGACGACGACGAGATCGTCAACATCGTCAAGGCTATCGCCCCGGTGTTCGGCGGCGTGAACCTGGAGGATATCGCCGCGCCCCGCTGCTTTGAGATCGAGCGGCGGCTGAAAGAAGTCACCGATATCCCGATCTTCCACGACGATCAGCACGGCACGGCCGTCTGCGTGCTGGCGGCTATCATCAACGCCGCCAAGGTGGTGAAGAAGAACTTCGCCGATTTAACGGTCGTCATCAACGGCTGCGGCGCGGCCGGCAGCGCTATCGCCCGCATTATCCTCGCCATGGGCGTAAAAGAAATGTTCCTGGTGGATATGAAGGGCATCATCAACCGCAACGTGGCCGAAACGATGCTGAACGATAACCACCGCGACCTGGCCTCCCGCACCAACCACGAGGGGCGGACCGGCGGCCTGGCCGACGCGCTGAAGAGCGCGGACGTTTTCGTGGGCGTCTCCAAGCCGGGGCTGGTGACGGCGGATATGGTAAAAACCATGGCCAAAGACGCGATCATCTTCGCGATGGCCAACCCCACGCCGGAGATCTTCCCGGAGGAGGCCAAAGAGGGCGGCGCGGCCGTCATTGGCACGGGCCGTTCCGATTATCCCAACCAGATCAACAACGTGCTGGTGTTCCCCGGGCTCTTTAAGGGCGCGCTGCAGGTGCGGGCCAGCGATATCAACGAGGAAATGAAGCTGGCCGCCGCCAAGGCGCTGGCTGCTTATATCCCGGAGAGCGAGCTGGGCGTGGAGAACATCATTCCCAGCGCGTTGGATAAGAACGTGGCGGCAGCCGTGGCCGCCGCCGTGGCCGAGGCCGCCAAAGCCTCCGGCGTGGCGCGTATATGAGCAAAAATTTAAGGAGGAAAGACCATGCGGGAAATTAAAGCGGACGTTATCGCCGACGCGGTGGAAAAGCTCTGTATGGACGCGGCTTATTATCTGCCGGAGGACGTGAAGCAGGCGCTGGCGGCGGGCAGAGACCGGGAGGAATCCCCCACCGGCCAGTACGTGCTGCAGCAATGCTGTGAGAACTATGAGGTGGCGGCGGCGGAGCAAATGCCGCTCTGCCAGGATACCGGCACGGCGCTGTTTATCATCGAAATGGGGCAGGAGCTGGTCATAACCGGCGGCGGCTTTGAAGACGCCGTAAACGCCGGCGTGGCCCGCGGCTACACCAAGGGCTATCTGCGGAAATCCATGGTGGCCGAGCCTATCTTCGACCGCACCAACACCAAGGACAACACCCCTGCCGTTATCCATTATGAGATCAAACCCGGCGACGGGCTTAAGATCACGCTGCTGCCCAAAGGCGGCGGCGCGGAGAACTGCTCCGCCGTGAAGATGCTGCGCCCGGCCGACGGTCTGCAGGGCGTGATGGATTTCGTGCTGGAGACGGTGAAAAACGCCGGCGGCAAATGCTGCCCGCCCGGCGTGGTCGGCGTGGGCGTGGGCGGCACGGCGGATTACGCGGCCTATCTTTCCAAAAAGGCGCTGAACCGTAAGATCGGCGAACATAACCCCAACCCCAACTATGCCAAGCTGGAAGAAGACCTGCTGGAGCGTATCAACAAACTGGGCATCGGGCCGCAGGGCCTGGGCGGCGTGGTCTCGGCGCTGGCCGTAAACGTGGAATACTTCCCCTGCCACATCGCCTCGCTGCCGGTTTTCGTTACCATGAATTGCCACAGCCAGCGTCACAGCAGCGTGGAACTGTAAAGGAGGAGAGAAAATGGCGGATATCATCAAATTGCAGACTCCTCTTAAAGACGAGGACGTGCTGAAGCTGAAGGCCGGCGACGTGGTCAGTATCAGCGGCATCATCTACACGGGGCGCGACGCGGCGCACAAGCGTCTGGTGGAATGTCTGG
>CANQSW010000160.1 GCA_947626615.1 uncultured Peptococcaceae bacterium
CCACCAGTCCTGTTTCGCACAGAACTGGTGGCCTAAAATTTTACTTTTTGTGTCTACAAACTATTGACTATTTCAGCCCCCGGCAGCGCCCTTGTTTTACAGGCTCGCGAACACCTGCCCGATAGGCTCGCGTATAACGAGGTCGGCCCGCTTATCCGCCGAGGTGGCGCTCATGTTGATCAGCACCAGCCGCCGCCCCTGATAATAATCGATCAGCCCGGCCGCCGGATACACCACCAGCGACGTGCCGCCGACGATCAGCAGATCCGCCTCGCTGATATCGTGGATACTGTCGTAAAGCGTTTTGCCGTCCAGCCCTTCCTCGTAGAGCACCACGTCCGGCTTGATCACGCCGCCGCAGGAACAGCGCGGCACGCCCTGCGCCCGCTTCATGTAGGCCGCGTCATAGAATTTGCCGCAGCGCTGGCAATAGTTGCGGTGCACGGAGCCGTGCAGCTCCAGCACGCGCCGGCTGCCCGCCGCCTGGTGCAGCCCGTCGATGTTCTGGGTGACGACGGAGCGCAGACGCCCCGCCCGCTCCAGCCCCGCCAGCTTCAGGTGGCAGGGGTTGGGCTTTGCGTCCAGATAGAGCATCTTCTGCTGGTAAAAGCGGTAAAACTCCGCCGTATCGTTCTCAAAAAAAGTGTGGCTCAGTATGACCTCCGGCGGGTAGGCATACTCCTGGTTATACAAGCCGTCGGTGGAGCGGAAATCCGGTATGCCGCTTTCGGTGGAAACGCCCGCCCCGCCGAAGAACACGGCGCGCTCGCTTTCCGCCAGCCATTGCCGCAGGGTGTCGATCTCCTGTGTCATAGTTATCCCTCCCAAAATTTATTGCTTGCTCAGGCGTCCTCTTCGTCCGTATCCACGATAAGATTGTGGCGGTTGAAGTGGCCGCTGATGTCGCTCGTCTCATAGAACGTGATAAAAGCGCTGGGATCAACGGAGGTGACCAGCTCCTTCAGCCGCCCCACCTCCAGAATATTGGTGACGCAAAGCAGCAGCTTATAGGAAGTGCCGCTGTATAGACCCTCGGCGTCCAGCATCGTCACCCCGCGCGAGAGCTTCTCCAGCAGCAGCTCGCCCACCTCGCGGCCCTTCGCCGTCACGATAAAGGCGGTGCGCTTGCGGGTCATGCCCTCCAGCACGGCGGAGAGCGTCTGGCCGGAGGCGAATATCAATATCAGCGTGTAAAGGCCCTTTTCAATGCCGAAAAGCCCGGTGGAAAGCAGGATAACGGCCGCGTTTATGCTCATCGTGACGGTGCTGACGGAGATACCGTATTTCTGCCGCAGCACCATGGCCACCAGATGCGTGCCGGCGCTGCCGCTGCCGCTCCGCAGCACCAGCGCATCGCCCAACCCCACGAACACGCCCGCGAATATGGCCGCCAGCAGCAGGTCGTTATCGTAGATGACCACGCCGTTAAAAAGCTGCAAAAAGAATACCTGCAAAAGCAGCGCCACTCCCGTGCCGATCACGAAGCGTTTTTCCAGATAGCGCCAGCCCAGCCAAAGGCAGGGCAGGTTGAAGCACAGCACCGCCAGCGGGAACGGGATAAAATCCAGAAAACGCACCAATATGCCGGCCAGGCCGTACATACCGCCGGAAAGAAAATCGTTGGCGGAAACAAAGCCCTGATAGCTGTACGCCTCAAAGGCGTTGCCCAGCAGAAACAGCAGAAAACGCGGCAATTTTCTTAGTTTGGAAAATTTTTGCATAACTGTATTTCTTTTTGCGCCTCCGTCTTATATAATAATATATATCTAATATATCACAATTTGGTCCGTTTGAAAAGGAGTATATATGTTTCCCCTCGCACACAGTTATATGGCGGCAAGGCTGCTGGCGGCGGGCCTCGGGCCCTTTGCCGGCGAGTTTGCGCCGCTGGATAAGAAGCTGCTGCTGGCTGGCTCCATTTTGCCGGATTTTGTGGCCAGCATGGGCCTAAAGCGCGATTTCTGGCACGGCTGCGGCGCGGAGTTTTACCGCTTCGCTCAAGAGCGGCAGCCGGAGGCCGCGCCGCTGGCGCTGGGCGTCTGGCTGCACGGTATCGACGGCTGCGGCTTCGACACCTACGCCGACGAGGTCTGGCAGGGCAAAATGGGCTGGTGCTTCCTGAAATGCCTCGGCTATATCCCCGACGCCGTGCTGGCCTGCAACCTGCCGCGCGCCTACGCCCTCTGGAAGGCGCACAATCTGGTGGAGATCGCGGCGGAACTGGAGATCGCCGCCGCCCGCCCCCAGACCGGGCCGGAGCTGATGGCCGCCGTGCAGGACGACGAAGTGATGTCGATCATCATCGCGGCGCTCGCTACCTTCGACGCGGGCAAGGGCGACCATATCCGCCGCGTGCTGGAGACGATGGATCAGCGCTTCTCGCTGCTGCACGTTTCCGCCCGTGACGCCGCCGACAAATACCTGGCCCAGCTGGAGCGCCGCCACCAGATAACCGGCGGCAGCCCCGCAGCTCTGGCCGCGCTGCTGGAAACGATCCGCCGCGATTTGCACGACGAATTTTGGCTCTGGTTCGACGAGGTGGCGGAGCTGATAGAGGCGGAATTTCGCCGCCGCTTCCCCGCCGCCGTCTGAAGCATAGTTTTTGACGTTTCGCCTGAATTTTACGCAGAAAAGGAGAGATATATCCCATGGACGCATTTAAGGAACTTTCCGGCAAGCCCGTCGCCGCCCAGATAATGGCGGAAAATCAGGAGCGCGCCGCCAAACTCGCCGCCGCCGGCCGCCGGCCCGCGCTGGCGCTGTTTCGCCTGGGCGAGCGCCCCGACGACGTGTATTACGAACGCTCCATTTTGAAGCATTGCGAGCGCGCCGGCATCGAGGTGCGCCACACCGTGCTGCCCGCCGGCTGCCCGGAGCAGGAATTTGCCGCCGGCCTCAAAGCCGCCGCGGCCGACCCGGCCATAGACGCGATCTTCTTCTTCAGCCCGCTCCCCAAGGAGTATGACGAGGCGGCGCTGCGGGAGCTTATCCCCGCCGCCAAGGACGTAGACTGCCTGACCCGCGCTTCCGCCGCCGCCGTTTTCTGCGGCGAGGGCAGCGGTTTTGCCCCCTGCACGCCCGCCGCCGTTATG
>CANQSW010000161.1 GCA_947626615.1 uncultured Peptococcaceae bacterium
TTTAACGATCTCCGCCGTTACCTGCGGGTGATAGCCCACCTCCAGCAGCAGCGGTTCGGCCAGCTCCGCCCCGGCTGCGGCGTGATCCACCGCCGGGTCGGCATACTGCTGCCAGCGCCCCACGTCGTGCAGCAGCGCGGCGGCATAGATGATATCCTTGGCGACGGGATTGCCGCCGCTGTCCAGCCACAGCGCGTAGGCGATACGCGCCACGTCCAGCGCGTGTTCCAGCCCATGGCGGCAGAAATCGCGCCCGCGCTCCGCCTCGTTGATCGCGATGATCCAGGTCTGATAAGTCGGGTGGCGCAGGATCGCGTTGACGCGGCGCATACCCTGTGCCGCCGTCTGTTCTGTCATGCTTTTGCCCTCCAAATGCAGAAAAAGGTAAAGAATACGCGCCCTTTACCTTTTTCCCGTTTCGTGTGTTATTCCTGCGGCTGCTCCGGCGGCTGCGGCGTTTCCGCCCGCTCCGGCTCGGCCGTTTGTTCCGTTTGTTCCGTTTGTTCTGCCTGCTGCGGCTGCGGCTGCTGCGTCTGCGGCGCTTGCGGCGTTTCGTCCACCGGCTCCGGCGCGGCTGCTGCGTCGGCCGCGGGCGGCTCCGGCTCGGCCATCAGGGCGGCGAACTGCTTGCCGTCCAGGGTCTCCTGCTCGATCAGCGCCTGCGCCACCTTGTGCAGCTTATCCATATGCTCGGTCAATATCTGCGTGCAGCGGCTGTAACAATCGTCCATCCAGCGCTTGGCCTCCTGGTCGATCTGATAGGCCACTTCCTCGCTGTAATTGCGCTCCGTGCCCAGGCTACGGCCCAAAAAGAGCTGGCTGTGGTCGGTCTCAAAAGTCAGCGAACCCAGCTTCTCCGACATACCGTAGCGCGTGATCATCTGGCGTATCACCGCCGTGGCGCGCTCCAGATCGTTGCTGGCGCCCGTGCTGATATCGCCCAGCGTCAGCTGCTCGGAAACGCGGCCGCCCAGCATGACGATGACCTGCTCCATCATATACGTCTTGGTGTGGAAGTTCACGTCCTCCTGCGGCAGCATCAGCGTGTAGCCGCCCGCCATGCCGCGCGGTATGATGCTGACCTTATGCACCGGGTCGGTGCTGTCCAGATAATAGCAGACGACGGCGTGGCCGGCCTCGTGATAGGCCACCAGCTTTTTGTCGCGGTCGTTGATCGCGTGGGATTTCTTCTCCGGCCCGGCGATCACGCGCTCCACGGCCTCCTCCATCTCCGCCATCGAAATTTTCAGCCGGTTGCGGCGGGCGGCCAGCAGAGCCGCCTCGTTCAGCAGATTCGCCAGATCCGCGCCGGTGAAGCCGGGCGTGCGTTTGGCGATAACGTTCAGGTCGATATCATCGCCCAGAGCCTTGCCCTGCGCGTGAACTTTCAGGATAGCCTCACGGCCGGCCAGATCGGGCGGGCTCACGGCCACCTGACGGTCGAACCGGCCGGGGCGCAGCAGCGCCGGGTCAAGAATATCCGGGCGGTTGGTGCCCGCGATAACGATAATGCCCTCGTTGGGCGAAAAGCCGTCCATCTCCACCAGCAGCTGGTTCAACGTCTGCTCACGCTCGTCATGACCGCCGCCCACGCCGGAGCCGCGCTGGCGGCCCACCGCGTCGATCTCGTCGATGAAGATGATGCAGGGCGCGTGTTTTTTGGCGTTATCGAACAGATCGCGCACGCGCGAAGCGCCGACGCCGACGAACATTTCTACAAAATCAGAACCGCTGATCGTGAAAAACGGCACGCCGGCCTCGCCGGCCACAGCCTTGGCCAGCAGTGTTTTGCCCGTGCCGGGCGGGCCGTAGAGCAGCACGCCCTTCGGTATCTTCGCGCCCAGCAGGTTGTATTTCTTCGGGGTCTTCAGAAAATCGACGATCTCGGCCAGTTCTTCTTTCACCTCGTCGATACCGGCCACGTCCTTGAACGTGATCTTTTTTTCGTCCATATGCAGGCGGGCGCGGCTTTTGCCAAACTGCATGATCTTGCCGCCGCCCTGGCCCTGATTCAGCATAAAGAACAGCATCGCGCCGATCAGCAGCACCGGCAGCAGAGAGAGCGCCAGCTGCGACCAGAAGCTCGGCTCCGGCACGCCGTTATAATCGACGTCGGTAAGCTCGTTTTCCTCGAAGAAATCGGAGATATTATCGTCCGTCGGCCCCTGGCAGTAATATTCCGTGCCGTCTTTTAACTTGCCGGAATATATCGTGGTGCCGTTGCCCTGGGGCTGCACCTGCACACTCGCCACCTCGCCGGAGACGACCATCGGCCGAAACTCGCCCATATAGCTGAGCTCATTGGCCTGCACGGGGCTTTCGGCGGAAAGCGTGTAAAGATACACCACCATCAGCACCAGCAGCAGAAAAATGGTGACGTTTTTGAATTGCTTTTGCAAACCAGATCTACACTCCTTACTCAAAAACTTTGCCGCAAATGCCGGCAATTACCGTAGTGAATAATTATAACACAAATATACCGGGCTTGGCAAACCTTTCTTGCTCTTTCGGCAAAATTTTTTGCCCGGCGCGATTATTTTATACCGGGATTTTTAACTGTATGTAAATCGGCGCGGCCTTACGCCCCGCCCCGGCTTTTGGCGCGCCGCCGCTCCAAGGCCGCCGCCGGCTGCTCCCGCAAGATAAGCTGCCCCCGCCGCCTTTTCGCCTCGACGCCGCCCGCCAGATGCAGGCTGCCGCCGGGAGCAAGCGCCAGAACTTCCTCCACCCGCTCAAAAGCCAGCGGGCAGACGTTTTGCCGCTTGACGCCGCGCCAGAGCGCCCGCACCAGCCGCCGCCTAAGCGCCAGAGGCTGCGCCGAAAGCTCCGCCCAGGGATAAGCCGCCTGCCCGGGGCTTAGCGTTGCCGCCGTAAGCGCCCGCTCCTCCGCCGCGGCCAGCATATCCTCCGCCGCCGCCTGTATCGCCGCCGTCTGCGCCAGCCGGGCCGAGACCTGCGGGTTCAGCTTTTTTAAGCGCGGCATGACCTCCAGCCGCAGATAGTTGCGCGTATATTCCGCGCTTTGGTTGGTAGCGTCTTCCCGCCAGCATAAGCCCCGCGCCGTCAGATA
>CANQSW010000162.1 GCA_947626615.1 uncultured Peptococcaceae bacterium
CTCCAACGTCCCGACGCTTATGGCGACGCTCAAAATCAACGTCGGCATGGCGTTGAACCGGGCGGCAAAACGGCGATATACCCGATAATCCGGCTTGCCCATAGCCGCCAGCACGCGCGGCTGACAATGCTCCGGCGCGACTTTCAGGTGGCCGCTGACGTGGTTGGCGACCAGCTGGCGCAGAAAATCCGGCTTTTTGTCCAGCATGATGTAATCATAGCGCAGGCCGGAGCGGATAAAGACCTTCTTCACGCCCGGCAGCGCCGCCACACGCTGCAAAAGCGCGGTATATTCGCTCATATCCGGCTTCAGATTGGCGCAGGGCGTGGGATACAGGCAGCTTTTGCCCCGGCAGGGGCCGTATTTTTTCGCCTTGGCGCAGCCCTGCCCGCGGAAGTTCGCCGTCGGGCCGCCCAGGTCGTGGATATAACCCTTAAAATTCGGCTTTTCGGTCAGCCGTTTGGCCTCGGCGAGGATACTCTCGGCGCTGCGGTTCTGAATGACCGCGCCCTGATGGTGGCCGATCGAGCAAAACGCGCAGCCGCCGAAGCAGCCCCGGTGCGAAAGCAGCGAAAACTCCACCTCGGCAAAGGCCGGCACGCCGCCCGGCGCGTCATACGCCGTATGCCAGCGGTTCTCAAACGGCAAAGAATAGATCTCGTCCATCTCCGGCGTGGTGAGCGGCCGCTGCGGCGGGTTTGCCACCAGATATTCCGCCCCGTGCCGCTGCAGCAGTATCTTGCCGTCGTGGAAGTTCTGCTCCTGGTCTATGGTATGGAAGGCCCCGGCGAACGCCCGTTTGCTGGCCGCCACTTGCTTTAGGCTCGGCAGCTCCAGCACGCGGCGGCTGGGGAGCGCCCCGCCCACCGGCACGCGGTAGACCAGCCCGGGGATATGCCGGCAATCGCCGGGCGTGCCGCCAGCCGCCAGCACCGCCGCCACCTCCCGCAGCGTCAGCTCCACCATGCCGTAGACCAAAAGGTCGGCCTCGCCCGCAAAAAGCCACGAAGGCTTAACGCTGTTGCTCCAAAAGTCATAATGGGCAAAGCGGCGCATACTAGCCTCCACGCCGCCCAAAATCAGCGGCATTTGCGGCCCGAAGGCCTGCCGCGCCAACCGGGAATAGACCGCCGCCGCATAGTCGGGCCGAAGGCCCGTCCGCCCGCCGGGGGAATAAGCGTCTTGCCGGTGGCGCTTTTTGGCCGCCGTATAATGGTTCACCATGGAATCCATGTTGCCGGAGCTGATCAACACGCCGTAGCGCGGCCGCCCCATAGCCAGCAGGGCGGCCGCGTCGTGCCAATCCGGCTGGGCGATAATGCCCACGCGATAGCCCAGATGCTCCAGCCAGCGGCCGATCAGCGGCGAGCCGAACGAATAATGATCGACCACCGCGTCGCCGGTGACGATCAAAAAATCCAGATAATGCCAGTCGCGCAGATTCATATCCTCGCGCGTCATCGGTAAAAACATAAACGTCCCTCTTATTTTATCCTGCAAGGCCGGTGGCCGAGATAATCGCTGCTGATAAGGTGAAATTCAATGCCCCAATGCTCGCCCGTCAGCGCCAGCTGGGTCTTTACGCCGTGCAGGTGCCCGAAATAGCAGCGCTTCACACCGAATTTCTGCATCAAAGCGATCATATCGTTATAGTCGTTTTTATCGTTTACGGGCGGAAAATGCAGCATGACGACGCGCTCATAAGCGCCGCCGGCCGCCCGCTCCTTTTTTACGGCGTCGTTTAAGGCCATTTCCAGCCGCAGCAGCTCGCGGCGGTAAATTTTGGCGGCCTCGGCGTCAAAATCCGCGCAGCCCGGCACATACCAGCCGCGCGTCGCGGCCACGGCCAGGCCCTCGGCCAGATACGCCTCGTTTTGCAGCAGGCAGACGTTCGGCGGCAGAGCGCGCTGCGACTTGGCCTTCGTCTCCCACCAAAAATCGTGGTTGCCCTTGCTCAGCAGCAGCCGCCCCGGCAGCTGGCCAAGAAAGGCGAAATCGGGCGCGCCCTCGGCCAGCGTCATCGCCCAGCTGAGATCGCCGGGCAAAAAAACGGTATCCTCCGGCGCCACCGCCGCGTGAAAATTCCGATAAAGGCGGGCCACGTGATCCGCCCAGTCGCCGCTGAACACGTCCATCGGCTTATAAAGCCGCGGCGGCTCGCCCGGCACGTAGGGCGCGGCCAGCGACAAATGAAGATCAGAGATCACCCAAACCGACATAACAACCTCCCGGCGAGCGCGTCAGCCGACCAGCCAGCGGCAGAGCAAAAACCACAGCGCGATATGCCCGAAAAACGCCGCCAGAAACACCGCCCAGAAAACGGGCTTCCGCGTTTTGTGGCGGAAGAGCTGCATACCGGCCAGCCCGGCCAGCCCGCCGGAAAGCGCGCCCAAAAGCAGCAGCGTCTTTTCCGGCACGCGGCGCATATCGCGCTGCGCGCAGAATTTGTCCCAGCCCATCAGAGCGAACAGCAGCAGATTCAATACGATGTAATAGATCAGCGGCAGCTTGGCGGCCGTCTGGGCCAGAGTTTCTCCGATACCCATATATTATCCCTCCCGGCGATATTGTGCATATTTGCTAAACAATTATAACATACTAAGGCTGCAAAGATAAATAGCAAATTTAATTCCGGCCCGGCGGCCGCGCGGTTGGGCCGGCCAGGGCCAAAAGGAGGCATTATCATGCTGAAATTGAACGTCTTCGACTACATCGCGCATATTCTGGTGATCGTCGGCGCGGTCAACTGGGGGTTGGTCGGCTTTTTCAACTTTGACGTGGTGGGCGCGCTGTTCGGCGGTGCGGCTTCGGTCATCAGCCGCTGTATCTTCGCGCTGGTGGGGCTGGCCGGCCTGTACGTGATCAGCTTCTTCTTCCGGCAGGATAAAGCGGCCGCCTGACGCGGCTGCCCCAAACAGAAACGGCGCGATGCCTTCGCGCCGTTTTTTGTAAACAGAAAACCACTAGCTAGGCTAGTGGTTCTAAAAAGCCTTTGGCGATGAGGAAGAAAAGAAAAACT
>CANQSW010000163.1 GCA_947626615.1 uncultured Peptococcaceae bacterium
AGCAGAACGTCACCAGTATCAGCTTCATCACCACGATGAAAGCGCCCTTCTGCGTCACGCCGGAGATAAAGCCCGTGGTAGGCGCGGAAGCGCCGGTATACGTATCCGCCGCCCACATATGCAGCGGCACCAGCGCCAGCTTATAGCCATAGCCCAGCAGCATCAGCACGAAGGCCGCGGCCAGCATCGGGTGCAGCCCCAGCAGCGCGATGACCTCGTGCGCGCCGCGTATTTGCAGCGTGCCGGTGAAGCCGTAGAGCAGCGAAAGCCCGTAGAAGATCAGCGCGGAAGCAAATGCCCCCATAAGATAATATTTCAACGAGGCCTCGCGGCCGGAGGGGTTGTTCGGGTCTATCAGCGGCAGGGTATAGGTGGCGATACTGGCCAGCTCGAAGCCGATCGTCAGCGTGATATAATCCGTCGCCCCCGGCACGATGACGATACCGAGCACGGCCAGCAGCAAAAGCGCGTAATATTCCTTGGCCCGCGCGATACCGCTGGTGAAATCCACCGAACCGATGATATTGACCAGGCTGACGGTGAGCAGCATCACCTGCGCGAACACGGTGAACGTGTTCACCTGGAAAGCGCCGCCCAAAAGCTCCGCGCCCAGCCCCCACATCATCGCGCACATCACCATAGCGGCGCCGACCGCCACCGCGGCCAGCACCCAGGCCGCCTTGGCCGCCCGGCGCGGCAGCAGCATGACGATAACAGCCACCAGTGCCAGCAGCAGCTCCGGCAGCAGAAGTATCAACTGATCGAGAGCAAAGTCCTGCATCAGGCCACACCTCCCAACGCGTTGATTATATAGGCCGTGCCCTGGCTCACTATATCAGTCAGCGGGGCGGGGCAAACGCCCAGCGCCAGCACCAGCGCGCCCAGCACCAGCAGCGGCACGGCCTGGAACCAGCGTATATCATGCGGCTGCTTTTCCACCAGATCGCGGCTGGCCGGGCCGAAATACGCCCGCTCCAGCGCCCAGAGGTAATACGCCGCCGTCAGTATCATCGAAAGCATAGCCACCACGGTGAGCAGCTTATGCGCCGCAAACGCGCCCAAAAACACCATCAGCTCCGGGATAAAGCCCAACAGGCCGGGCAGGCCGATCGACGCGAAGAACGTGTAGACCGTCAGCGCCGAGAGTTTTGGCAGCACGTTGGCCGCGCCGCCCAGGTCGCCAATACGGCGGGTGCCTACGCTGTGCTGCAAAATGCCGCAGCACATAAACAGCATGGCGGAGATAAGCCCGTGGGCAAACATCTGCACCACCGCGCCGTTGAAGGCCCGCTGCTGCAGCACCGCCAGCCCGAAAAGCACCAGCCCCATGTGGCTGACGGAGGAATACGCGATCATCTTCTTTAAGTCGTCCTGCGCCAGAGCCAGCAGCGCCGCCCAGAGCATACTGATAACGCCCAGCACGGCCATGGGCAGCGCGTAATGCACGGCCGCCGCCGGGAACATACCGAACGCTATCCGCACCAGGCCGTAGCCGCCCATTTTCAGCATGACCGCGGCCAGAAAGACCGAACCCCCGGTGGGCGCCTCGACGTGCGCGTCGGGCAGCCAGGTGTGGAACGGCACGGTCGGCATCTTCACCGCAAAGCCGAAGAACAGCGCCGGAAAGATCAGATATTGCAGGCCGGGCGCAAAGCCCGCCCCCGCCATGATAGCCGGCATATTGAACGTATAATAGCCAAGCTCGCGCCCGGCGTGCAGGAAAATAGCGAAAAACGCGACCAGCATGACCAGCGAGGCCACGTGCGTGTAAACGAAGAATTTGATCGCCGCATAGCGCCGGCGCGGGCCGCCCCAGCCCAGGATCAGGAAGTACATCGGCAGCAGCACGACCTCCCAGAACAGATAGAACAGGAAGAGATCCAACGCCGCGAACACGCCAAAGAGACCGCACTCCAGCAGGAACAGCAGGCCGAAAAATACACCGATATCCTTATGTTCGTCGAACGAGAGCAGCACCACCAACGGCGTCAGCAGGCTCGTCAAAAACAGCAGAGGCAGGCTCAGGCCGTCCAGCCCCACGGCATAGGTTATGCCGAACGTCTTGATCCAGTCGAGGGTCGTGGTATATTGGAACTGGCCGCTCGCCAGGCCGCCGTCATAGCCCGCCAGTATCACGAGATTCACCAAAAGCGGCAGCAGGGAGAGCGCCAGCGCCAGCCCGCGCAGGATATTGGCGTTTTTGCACAGACGCCCGGCGGCAAACATGACGAGCGCGGCGGCAAGCGGCAGGAAGATCAGCAGGTTCAAGTAATTCACAGGAACATCACCCCTCCCATAGCCGCCAGCAGCAGCACGAACACTCCGGCCAGCGCCCAGCCGAGATAACCCTGCAGGCCGCCGCCGGCAAAACGCCGCAGATAAACGCCGCAGCCCGCGATCACGAAGCAGAAGCCCCGCACCAGTCCGTCGATCACGTTATAATCGAACCAGCGGCAGAAATCGCCCAGCTTTACGGCCGCTCGGCCCAGCAGATTCACCGCGCCGTCGATACCGAAGCGGTCGACGCAATCGCCCACCGCCGCCAGCCGCACGGCCACCAGAGCGGAGAGCTTCTCATACAGGCGGTCGATATAATAGCGGTTCAGCAGCAGCTTGTGCAGCGGCTTTAAGCCGCCTGCCGCCTTGCTCGCGTCAAACACGTGGAAATAATAGACCGCCGCCGAGGCGGCCACACCCAGCGCCACCGCGCAGATCGAAACCAGCATCGGCAGGTGCGTCTCCAACGTTTCCACCGGCCCTAAAAGCTCGCTCACCGGCTCGGTCAATATGCCGCTCGCCAGCGCGAACACGGACAGCACCAGCAGCGGGAACACCATGGCAAACGGGCTTTCGTGCCCGGCAAAATCGCCGCGTTTTTCGCCGCAGAACGCCACGAAGAACAGGCGGAACATATAAAACGCCGTCAGCATACTCGTCAACACCAGCAGCCAGAACGCCAGCGGCGACGCGCCGTAGG
>CANQSW010000164.1 GCA_947626615.1 uncultured Peptococcaceae bacterium
CCAACCGCCTGCTGGGGCAGGAGCGCAGCATCGTGGCCGACATGGCCGGCACGACGCGCGACGCCATAGACAGCGATTTTCGGCATAACGGCGAGACCTACCGCATAATCGACACTGCCGGTATGCGCCGCCGCGGCAAGATCGCCGACACGACGGAACGTTACAGCGTGGCCCGCGCCCTGCACGCCGTGGACCGCAGCGACGTGGTGCTGCTGGTGCTGGACGCGCGCGACGGCGTAACAGAGCAGGATCAACGCATCGCCGGCTACGCGCACGAGGCCGGCAAGGGGCTGGTCGTGGTGGTGAACAAATGGGATCTGCTGGAGAAAAACGACCGCACCATGCACGAGTTTGAAAAAAAGCTGCGCGAGGGTCTGGCCTTTATGACCTATGCTCGCGTGGCCTACGTTTCGGCGCTGACGGGCCAAAGGGTGGGGCGAATTCTCGAGCTGGTGGACGAAGCCGCGGCCGAGCAGGTGAAGCGCGTATCCTCCGCCCGCCTGAACGAAGTCGTGAACGAGGCGATATTGCTGAACCCGCTGCCCGGCGATAAGGGGCGGCGCTTGAAGATATTTTATGCCAGCCAGGCCGGCGTGAAGCCGCCGACCTTCCTGTTCTTCGTCAACGACCCGGAGCTTATGCACTTTTCCTATCTGCGTTATCTGGAAAATCAGCTGCGGGCGAACTTCGGCTATGAGGGCACGCCGCTAAGGCTGAAAGTGATCGGCCGCAACGAAAAGGCCGAGGAAAACGCCCGGCAGAAATAAGGGAGAATCGGTATGGATATTTTACGCGCGCTTCTGGCCGCCGTCATCGGTTATCTTTTGGGCTCGATCTCCTTCGCCTATATAGTGGTGAAGGCCAAAACGGGCCGTGATATCCGTCAGATCGGCAGCGGCAGCGCCGGCACCACCAACACCGCGCGGGCGGTGGGCAAGCCGCTGGCCGTTCTGGTCATGGCGCTGGATATCGCCAAGGGTTATCTGGCGGCCAAGCTCGGCCTGCTGCTTTTTGGCGACGTGGGCGGGCTGCTGGCGTTCGTGGCGGTGGTGCTGGGGCATATGTTCCCGGTTTGGCTGGGCTGGCGCGGCGGCAAGGGCGTCGCCTGCGGGGCGGGGGCCTGTATGGCGCTTTCTCCGCTCACGTTTATGCCGGCGCTGCTGACGTTCGTGGTGCTCACCGCCGTTTCCGGCTACGTATCGCTGGGCTCGGTGGTGGGCTGCGTGGTGCTTATTGTTACGGTGCTGGCGGTGCCGGAGCCGTGGTTCTTCCGGCTGCTGTATCTGCTGATGGCCGGGGCCGTGCTGTTCATGCACCGCGCCAACATCAAACGCCTGTTGAACGGCACGGAGAGCAAGACCTTCCATAAGAAATAAACGAGGTATAAGCTATGGCAAAGATCGCTGTGATCGGGGCGGGCAGCTGGGGAACCGCGCTTGCGCTGGTCTTGAAGGATAACGGGCACGAAGTGACGCTTTGGTCGCTGGAGCCCGAACATATCGAGGAGCTGAAAAGGCTGAACGAGAACCCGCGCTATCTGCCCGGCGTGCGGCTGCCGGAGGGCATTTTCTATACGGCCGATCTGGCCGAGGCGGCGCGGGATAAGGCCATGCTGGTGCTGGCCGTGCCCAGCCACGCCATGCGCCCGGTGACGGCCTCGCTGCGGGGGCTGGTGGCAGACGGGCAGCTTTTGCTTTCCGTCGCCAAGGGCTTTGACCCCGACACCCACGCCCGCATGAGCGAGCTTATCGCCGCGGCCTTTCCGCCAAACCCGGTGGCGGTGCTTTCCGGCCCCAGCCACGCGGAGGAGGTGAGCCGCCGCATACCCACCGCTATCGTGGCGGCGGCGTCTGACGAGGCCGTCATGCGGCAGACGCAGGAGTATTTTTCCAACGATTATATGCGCGTTTACGCCAACGCCGACGTCTGCGGCGTGGAGCTGGGCGGCGCGCTGAAAAACGTCGTCGCGCTGGCCTGCGGCATCTGCTATGGGCTGGGCTGCGGCGATAACACTGAGGCCGCCGTGCTCACGCGCGGCTTAAAGGAGATAGTGCGTCTGGGCGTGCGCCTGGGCGCCAGGGAGACGACGTTCTACGGCCTCTCCGGCATGGGCGACCTGGTGGTCACCTGCGGCAGCCGCCACAGCCGCAACCGCACGGCCGGCATCATGCTTGGGCAGGGCAAAAGCCTCGCCGACGTCCGCGCCGAAATGGGCATGGTGGTGGAGGGCGTGAACGCCGCCCGCATCGCCCACGCGCTGGCCGCGGAGCATAACGTGGAAATGCCGATAACCGAAGCTATCTACCGCGTGCTTTACGAAGCCTGCCCGGTCAGCCGCCTGACGGAAGAACTGATGCGGCGCGACGTTAAGCCGGAATAAGGCTCGGAGATATTTGCCGAATAGATTGTTCTATTCCCGCCTGAATAAGCATAAAAAGTATGGAAAACAACCATACTTTTTATTTTTTATACGGCTTAACAGGCCGAAGGGGAGGGAACGAGCGGTGGAAAAGTTTGACATACTTGAGGATATAGCCACCAGAACCAACGGCGACGTTTATTTGGGCGTGGTGGGGCCGGTACGCACGGGCAAATCCACCTTTATCAAGCGCTTTATGGAGCTTTTGGTGCTGCCGGGCATGACGGAGGACGAAGCGCGCCAGCGCGCGGTAGATGAGCTGCCGCAGAGCGGGGCGGGCAAGACCGTTATGACGACCGAGCCGAAGTTTATCCCGGCCGAGGCGGCTGCCGTCAGCGTCAAAGAGGGCCTGGCCGCCCGCGTGCGTCTGGTGGACTGCGTGGGCTACGGCGTGCCGGGCGCTTTGGGCTTCCAGGAGGAAGATATTCCCCGCATGGTGAACACGCCCTGGTTCGAGGAGGCGATCCCCTTCCATCAGGCGGCGGAGCTGGGCACAAAAAAGGTCATCTCCGAGCATTCCACCATCGGCCTCGTGGTCACCTGCGACGG
>CANQSW010000165.1 GCA_947626615.1 uncultured Peptococcaceae bacterium
GCGCAAGCAGCACGATCTGCCCGCGCGGCACGGCCAAGTTATACGCCCCTCTGTCCGCCGTCAGCCGCTCCAGCCCGCGCCACACCGCGGCGATCGTATCCCAAGTAGCGAGGTCTATGCTCCCCGTCACGGGCAGGCCGAATTCCCGCTGAAAGGCCGTCACCGCCCGCGTGGTATCCGGGCCGAACGTGCCGCTGCTAAAAACCGCCGGTATCGCGGGATAATAGCGGCTGATATCCCGCAGATACCGCTGCATAACGGCAATGGGCCGAAACCACAGGGGCCAGCCGAATCTATCGCAAATTTGTTTTCTCATGCCGCGCCTCCTTTTTCAGTCTGCGTCGCTCATGCCCTGCAGCAGCGGATAACCGGGATACTGCGGCACGGCCGGGTTCTCGCGCCGGAGGGTGGATTCGTATACCTCCAGCAGGGTGTTCCAGGTGTTTTCCCCCACCACGCCGTCCACCGCCAGGCCGAACAGCCGCTGGAACTCGCGCACGGCGGTTTCCGTCTGCGGGCCGAAGATGCCCTCGACCGTCACGACAGGCACGTCGGGATAAGTGCGGTTTATGGCGTTAAGGTAGCGCTGCAGCAGCTCCACCCGCTCGCCCGTGCTGCCCTGGCTCAAAAGCACGCCGTTATACGGCTCGACCGGCAGAGTGGTCAGCAGCGACGGCAGAATGAACGTGATGCCGCGGAATTGGTCGTAAATGACGTTCCAGGTGGCCAGATCAACTCTGCCTGTGACCGGGAGGCCATTGTTCCATTGGATCGCTTCCACCGCTTCTCTGGTCTGCTCGTCGTATACGTCGGTTATCTCCACTTTGGGGAAAGTGCTGTTGAACAGGCCGATGACCGAGAGGAAATATTGCAGCAGGCCCACGGCCGCGCCCTCAAAGCCAAGGCCGATATCCGACGGCAGCTGCCGGGTGGCGTCGCTGTATTCCACGCCCTCGGTCTCCAGCTCGGCCAGACGTTTTACTACGGAATATATGTAGCTTAACTGATACCAGGTCGCCTCGTCGATCACCCCCGTGACGGCCAGGCCGAAAATGCTCTGAAAACGGCGCACGGCGGCCAGCGTCACCAGGTCAAAATCGCCGTTGGCCGGCGATATCTTAGGTATGGCGGGATAATTTTCCGAAACACGGTTGAGCTGATATTGCGCGATCAGCACGTCCTGGCTGAAATCGCCGTAATCCAGCGGCACGCCGGGATATGAGGGCGAATAGCTAAGCACCGGCGCGTTGGTGACGAGCTCAATATCGTCGCCGTAATAATAGCGAAGGATATCGAAGCTGGAATAACCCTGCTCCGCCAGTTCGACGCTGCCCCATTGCAGCATACCGTCGCAGACGGTCTGGCGGCCGTCGCAATAGGGCGCGGGGAACGGCGCCACCTGCCCCGCCTTGCGGATATAAGTGGTGAATATCTCGTCCACCAGCAGGGATATGGTATCAAAAATATTCCGCTCGTAGACGAAGGAATGGTCGAACTGCGTGGTGTTGGTGATATCAAAGCTATAACCCTGACTGCGATACCACTCGGTATAGACGCGGTTCAGCGTAAAAGACACCTGCGCGTGGATATTGGCGCGCAGAGCCGCCTCCGGCCAGGTGGGATAGATCTCGCTGCTGGCCACGTTTTTGATATAATCGATGAAAGCCACCGTGACGTTGGGGACAGAGCTGTCGTCGGGATAACCCAGATGTACCACCAGCGTCTCCGGCACATACGGCACGCTTAAAACCATGCGCTAGCCCCCTTCTGCCGCTATGCCGCCGCGGCTTGCAAATTGATGATAAGATCGCTCAATATCCCCGGAAATATCTGCACGGGTATGCGCTCGCGGGTGATAAAATCCGCCGCCACGATACGGACGTAAAACACGTTATAGGGATTAAGACGGTCCGGCTGCAGCGAATTGGCGGCAAACGGCGCGGGCAGGCTGATCTGGTCGGTCATGCCGCTCTCGCCGGTCTGCAGCACGGCCATAAGCTGCTGCGCCCGCCCAGCGCCGCCAAAAACGCTGACCTCCGCCCCCACCAGCGGCAGCGCCCGCGCGGCGGTGGCCACCGTGATCTTCAGATAGCCGAACGAATCCACCGGGGCGGAGTTGGCCACTGGGGGCCTTTCGGTCTCATATATATTCTTCACGCTTTTCCCTCCGACGATTTTTTCTATTCATATGCCGCCGAAGGCAAAAAAAGACGGCAGGCCAAAAACCTGCCGCCTCTAACATGGGCAAAATTATGTTTTTTTCGCTTAGTCCACGGGATAGATCCAGCCGTATTTATCCTCCACCGTGCCCCATTGGATACCGGTGAGATAATCGTAGAGCTTCTGGGTCAGCGGGCCGGTCTTGAAATCGTTGATAACGGCCACTTTGTCCTTATATTTCAGCTCGCCCACCGGGGAGATGACGGCGGCGGTACCCGTGCCGAAAACTTCTTCCAGCTTGCCGGCGTCGGCGGCCGCCATAACTTCGTCGATAGAAAGATGACGCTCGGTGGCCTTGACGCCCCAGTCGCGCAGGATATGCAGGATAGAATCGCGGGTGATGCCGGGCAGCACCGAACCTTCGCAAGGGGCGGTGATGACCTCGCCGTCGATCTTGAACATGATATTCATTGTGCCGACTTCTTCAACGTATTTGCGGTGTACGCCGTCCAGCCACAGCACCTGGGAATAGCCGGCCTCCTCCGCCCGCTTCTGCGCCAGAATGGAAGCGGCGTAGTTGCCGCCGCATTTGGTGTAGCCCGTGCCGCCCAAAACCGCGCGCACCAGCTCGTCCTCCACCATGATCTTCACGGGATTCACGCCCTCGGGGTAATAATTGCCGGAGGGAGAAAGCACCACGACGAATTTATACGTCTTGGCCGGGTGTACGCCCACGCCAAGCTCGGTGGCGAACACGAACGGGCGGATATAGAG
>CANQSW010000166.1 GCA_947626615.1 uncultured Peptococcaceae bacterium
CCTGCACGCCCTGCGCCCGCCCGATCTCGCCGCCGTCCCAGGTGACGTAGGAGTTGTTGGACATATTCTGGCTTTTGAAGGGCGAGACTTTTCGCCCCAGCTCGGCCAGAACGCGGCAGAGCGCCGTGGCCACGTAGCTTTTGCCCGCGTCGCTGGAGCAGCCCTGTATCATAATGCCTTTCATGCTTCACCTCAACAAAATAAAAACGCCGGGCGAAAGCTCCCTGCGGTTGCTTTCCGTCGGCGTTTGGCTGGTTTTCACTGCGGGGCTGCCGCAGAGCTTTTGCCCAGAAAGTAACTGCCTGCGGTAGGTCTACCGACTTAACTTCATTCTACTAGAGCGCCTTCCCATTCCGGCTGGAATAGTGGTTAAATGCTCCCTCGTCAGTAATACGGTTGCTGGGACAGTACAGGAATCCGACCTGTTTCCCTTTTATGCCTGGCGGCACCGCGCAGAGTTGCCATTAAAATTAAAATTGTTACGTTATTCGTATAGACGAAAAAATTATACTTTATTTTGCGGCAAAACTCAAGAGGCTGGCGGCGAAAAGTTGCGCCGGCCGCGTATATTTGCCGCAAATTTTGCTTTTTTGCCGTTATTTCTCGATGCCCCGGCGGGCGGGCAGGCCGGAATCGAACGGGTGCTTGATCTTTTTGACCTCGGAGACGTAATCCGCCAGCGCGATAAGCTCCGGCGCGGGGCTGCGGCCCGTCAGCGCCACTTCCAGCTCCGCCGGCTTGTTTTGCAGCAGCTCCAGCAGCCTTTGCGGCGCCAAAAGCCCGTGGTTATACGCGGCCACGGCTTCGTCCAGCACCAGCAGCCGGGCGTTTTGCTCTCTGGCCGTTTGGAAGGCCTGCTCCAGCAGGGCGGCGCAGGAGGCCTGCAACGCTTCCCGCTGCTCCGGCCGCAGGTTTTTGTAGAAGCCGGGAACCGGCTCGCCCTGCACCAGAGTTATTGCGGGTATCTGCCGCAAAATAGCCAGCTCGCCCGAGGCGTTATCCTTCAAAAACTGGCAGAACACGACGCGCCCGCCGCTGCCGGCGCAGCGCACGGCCAGCCCCACGGCGGCGGTCGTCTTGCCCTTGCCGTCGCCGGCGTAGATATGTATCAGCCCGCTCATATTTTTGCCCCCAATTCGTTCAGGCTCTGGCGCAGCACGGCCAGCAGACGGTCGTTTTCCGCCGGCAGCTTCACCGCCGCGCGGAAATAGCCGGGGGCCAGGCCCTCGTAGTTGCTGCAATCCCTGAGCAGCAGCTTATGCCGCCGGCAGGCCTCCGCCAGCCCCGGCACGCTGCGGAAGAAGATATAATTCGCCGCCGCGCCCCAGGTTTGGCAGCCCAGCGCCGTTATCTCCCGCAGCAGCCGCTCCCGCTCGGCCCGCACCAGCGCTCTGGCCCGCTCGACGTAGGCGTTTTCGGCGAGCGCCGCCAGCCCGGCTTCCTCCGCCGGCAGCGAGACGCTCCACGGCTGGGAGACTTCCGCGAGCGCCGCCAGCAGGGCTGCGTCCGCGCAGAGCCCATAGCCCAGGCGCAGCCCCGGCATGGCGTATATCTTGGTGAATGCCTTCAGAATGAACAGGTTGGGGAAGTCCGCCAGCTCCGGCGCAAGGCTCGCGGCCGCCGGGTCGTCCAGAAAGGCGTTAAAACATTCGTCCAGTATCAGCCGCGCGCCGATATCCCGGCAGCGGCGCAGGATTTGTTGCAGCAGCTCGCGCGGCGCGGCCAGCCCCGTCGGGTTGTTCGGGTTGCAGAGGAATACCATATCCAGCCCGGGTTTCAGCGCGTCCAGATAGGCTTCGGTCAGCCGGAAGCCCTCCCTCTCCGTCAGATAGAAAAATTTCACCTCGCAGCCCACCGCGCGCAGCGCCTGCTCGTATTCGTGGAAGCCGGGGGCCAGCAGCAGGGCGCGCCGGGGTTTGGCCGCCAGCGCCAGCTGAAAGATCAGATCAGCCGCGCCGTTGCCGCAGACTATGTAACTGGCCGGCAGCTGCTCGTGCCGGGCCAGGGCCGCCTTCAGCCGGCGGCATTGCGGGTCTGGGTAAGCGGCGGAGCGGGCCGCGCCGGCCGCCGCCGCCTGCACCACGCTTGCTGGGATACCAAGCGGGTTGATGTTGGCCGAAAAATCCAGCATATCCTGATATGTGTAAACGTCGCCGCCGTGAATGTGCATAAGCGCCTCCCAGTTCGCATCATGTTTTGATAAATATAGTATAACACAGACGGCGGCTTCTCACAATCGTTTAATTTTTGCGCCGCCGGGGCGGCGATTTGTTAAAATGAGCTATCTTTTCCCGCCGCGATATAGTACAATAAAGAAAAATGCGGCGCGCGCCGAAAACAAACTGAGGTGATAGCATGGAGAAAATTTATCAACAGGCCAAGGATATGCAGGCGGAGCTGGTGGAGCTGCGGCGGAAAATGCACCGGGAACCCGAAGTGGGCACGGAGCTGCCGCGCACGCGGGAGCTGGTGAAGGCGAAGCTGCGGGAATACGGCTGGGAGCCGCGAGATATCGCCAACAGCTCGGTGACGGCAACGCTGGCGGGCGCAAAGCCCGGCAAAACGATATTGCTGCGGGCGGATATGGACGCGCTGGCCGTGCAGGAGGCGGCGGACGTGCCGTTTAAGAGCGAAAACGGCGCGATGCACGGCTGCGGCCACGATATGCACGCCGCCATGCTGCTGGGCGCGGCCAAGTTGCTGCGGCAGCATAAAGACGAGCTGCACGGCACGGTGAAGCTGCTGTTTCAGGAGGACGAGGAGGGGTTCACCGGCGCTAAGGCAACGATCAAAGCCGGCGTGCTGGCCGACCCAAAGGTGGACGCGGCCATGGCGCTGCACGTGAACTCCGGCACGCCCAGCCATATGGTGCTGTGCGGGCTGGGGCATTTTATGGCCGGCTGCACTCTGTTTCGGCTGGAAGTCTC
>CANQSW010000167.1 GCA_947626615.1 uncultured Peptococcaceae bacterium
GCTTTTCCCGCGAGTTTGCCGAGGCGGCGGCGGGCGTGCTGGCGGCGGGCGGCGTCAAAGCCTATCTTTTCGCCGAGCTGGCCCCGACGCCGGTGCTTTCTTTTGCCGTGCGCCACACGGGGGCGATTGCCGGCATTATGGTGACGGCCAGCCACAACCCCAAGCAGTATAACGGTTATAAGGTCTATTGGGAAGACGGCGGCCAGCTGCCGCCGGAGCACGCGGATAAGATCGTGGCCAAAATGGCGACGCACGCCTCCTGGGACGTGCCGCAGCTGGAGCTGGCGGAGGCGGAACGGCGCGGCCTGCTGGAATGGCTGGGCCGCCCGCTGGACGACGCCTACGCCGCCAAAGTGCGCGAGCAGATGCTGAACGCGCCGCTGTCCGCGGCCAAGGGCGGCGGCTTCAGCCTCGTTTATACGCCGCTGCACGGCACTGGCCGCAAGCTGGTGGAGCGTATTTTGGCCGAAAACGGCTTTGCCGACCTGCATACCGTGGCGGCGCAGGCCGTGCCGGACGCGGAATTTGCCACCGTGGCCGTGCCGAACCCGGAGGAGGAGGACGCCTGGGCGCTCTCCCGCGAGCTGGCGGCGGCGCTGGAGCGGCAGGGCAAAAAGGTGGAGCTGCTGCTGGCCACCGACCCCGACGCCGACCGGCTGGGCGTTTGCTGCCGGCTGCCGGGCGGCGGTTATCAACGGTTGACGGGCAACCAGATGGGCGCGATACTGGCCTATTATATCATCGAACGGCGGCGGGAGCAGGGAGACCTTCCGGCGGACGCGCTGCTGGTAAAAAGCGTCGTCTCCACGGCGCTGGCCGACCGGGTGGCGCAGGCGCTGGGCGTGCGCCTGAAAGAAGTGCCGGTGGGCTTCAAATATATCGGCGAGCAGATCAAAATGCTGGAGGAGCAGGGCCGCGAGCAGGCGTTCCTGTTCGGCTTTGAGGAGAGCCTGGGCTATCTGAAGGGCACCTACGCCCGTGATAAGGACGCTGTGGCGGCGGCCGCGCTGACGGCCGAGGCGGCGCTCTATTACCGCGAGCAGGGCAAAACTCTGCTGGACGTGCTGGCGGCGCTTTACGCCCGCTTCGGCTATTATCTGGACGCGCAGGTGGCCAAGAGCTTCCCCGGTATCGACGGGCGCGATAAAATGCGGGAGATCGTCCGCCGCCTGACGGAGGACAGACGCGAAGAGCTGGCCGGACTTGCCGTCGCTTCGCGGGAATTTTACGCGGCGGGCGAGCAGCTGGCGGGCGGCCATAGGCAGCCGCTGGATTTCCCCAAAGTCGATATGCTGGGGCTGACGCTCGCCGAAGACGCCGGGTTTATCAAGGTGCGCCCCAGCGGCACCGAGCCGAAAATACGCTTCTATTTCTGCGTGCAGGCTGCCAACGCGGCGGCGGCGGAGGCCAGGCTGCGGGCTTTGCAGCAGGATTTCTTCCGCCCGGTGGCGGAATTTATCGAATGACGGCTAAATAAACTGATAGAGGCGGGCGGACGTAAGGTCTGCCCGCCTTAAATTTTGCCGGAAAAACGGGCGGATATTGTCGGGTATATTTCCCGCGGCGGCGGGGCAGTATCATGGATAAGAGCGGGCTTCTACATACGGCGGTCCGCCAAAATTTGCGGGAGTGAGCAAAATGTCGCTGAAGCGGGGAGATATTTATTTTGCGGAGCTGAACCCGGTGCAGGGCAGCGAGCAGGGCGGCGTCCGCCCGGTGCTGGTGGTGCAGAACGACGTGGGCAACAACTTCAGCCCCACGACTATCGTGCTGCCGATCACTTCAAAACTGACCAAGGCCAAGCTGCCCACCCACGTGGAGCTTTCCCGGCGGGAATCCGGCCTTTCGCGCGATTCGGTGGTGCTGGCCGAGCAGATACGCACGATAGATAAGCTGCGCCTGCATCAGAAGGTGGCCTGCCTGAACGAGCTCACCATGTCCCGCATCGACCACGCCATGGAGATCAGCATGGGTATCGCGCCGACGCTGCCGGGCGTTTGATACGAATATACGCCGCCCCCGCCGCATAAGCTCCGGCGGGAGGGGTGCCTGATGCTCTTGGTCGCGATCACCTGCGGGGCTTCCGACGGCGTTTATAAGCTGCCGTCCACGTATCTTTCGGCGCTGCAAAAAGCGGGGCTTGGCGGCGTGATACTGCCGCCGCAGGCGGGGGATATCGCATTGCCGGCGGGCGTTTGCGGCCTGCTGCTGCCGGGCGGGGGCGATCCGCACCCGCTGCTTTGGGGCGAGCAGCCGCACCCCGGGCTGGGCGAAGTCGACCCGGCGCGGGATAGCTGGGAGATCGCGCTCTGCCGGGCGGCGCTTTCGGCCGATCTGCCGGTTTTTGGTATCTGTAGGGGTATGCAGCTGCTGAACGTGGCGCTGGGCGGCACGCTCTGGCAGGATCTGGCCGAGCGGGGCGGCTCTCTGGCGCATTGGCAGACCGCGCCGATAGAGTGCGGCTGGCACAGCGTCGTCTGCCGGGGCGCTCTGGCGGCTGTCTATGGCGCTGCGTCCGGCGAAATGCGGGTGAACAGCCGGCATCATCAGGGGATAAGGCGGCTGGGCGAGGGTCTGCGGGCCGCGGCTTATGCCCCGGACGGTCTGATCGAAGCAATAGAGCTGCCGGAGCGGCGCTTTGCGCTGGGCGTGCAATGGCACCCGGAGCGGCTGGCGGCGGGCGAGGCGCTTTTTGCGGCGTTTGCCGCGGCCTGCGGCGGCTGATTTTGGGGAAAATGGGCAAAAGGGCTTGAGCTTTACCGGCCAAATATAGTATACTAAATGCGTGTTCCGGCTGCGGCCGGGCGCGCATTATTTTTTCAAAAACGGCAGGACGCTTATGCAGAAAATATCGACTTTTTCGCCCGAGGAGACCTATAATTTCGGCCGCAAGCTGGGCGCGGCCGCTCCTC
>CANQSW010000168.1 GCA_947626615.1 uncultured Peptococcaceae bacterium
CGGCGATGTCCTTCAGGGCGATGAAGCCGTCGTTTTGGTGTTCGGCCAGATCGAGCAGCATACGCAGCGCGTAGCGGCCTTTGGTGGATATTTTCATATATTTTCACCTCTTTCCCTAATAATAACACGGAATTACTAGGTTTTCAAGCGGCCGACGGCGGTAAATTTTGCCGCAGAGCTTGTTTTGTGCGGCCAAAAGGGTTATACTGGGCTTGCACGGCGCAGAATAAAACTGATTTTAAGCTAAGGAGAACGAAGCTATGGAAAACAAAAACGTCTTTTTGTCTTATGACGCGGCGGCTATGCGGGAGCTGGAGCGCGTGGCGGCGGGCTATCGCGATTTTTTGAGCCGCGGCAAAACGGAGCGCGAGTGCGTTCGGCTGGTGGTGGCGGCGGCCGAGGCGGCCGGCTATAAAAATTTGGCGGAGCTGACCGCAAGCGGCGCTTCTTTGCGGGCCGGGGATAAGGTCTACGCCCTTTGCATGAACAAGGCCGCGGCGCTGTTCCGGATCGGCGAGGAGGGGCCGGAAAAGGGCCTGAACATTTTGGGTGCGCACATAGATTCGCCCCGGTTGGACGTCAAGCAGAACCCGCTGTTCGAGGACGGCGAGCTGGCTTATCTGGACACGCACTATTACGGCGGCATCAAGAAATATCAATGGGTGACGCTGCCGCTGGCGCTGCACGGCACGGTGGTGAAAAAGGACGGCACGGCGGTGGATATCGTGATCGGCGAGGACGCGTCCGACCCGGTGTTCTGCGTGACGGACCTGCTGGTGCACCTGGCGCAGGAGCAGCTGGAGAAAAAAGGCGCGCGCGTGGTGGAGGGCGAGGATCTGAACCTGCTGGTGGGCAATATGCCCCTGAAAGGCGAGAAGAAAAAGGCCGTGGCGGCTAACGTGCTGCGGCTGCTGCAAGAAAAATATGATATCGAGGAGGCTGATCTCATCTCCGCCGAGCTGGAGGCCGTGCCGGCCGGCCCGGCGCGCGAGGCCGGCTTCGACGGCAGCATGATACTCTCCTACGGGCAGGACGACCGCTCCTGCGCCTATACCTCTCTGCTGGCTATGCTGGAGGCCGCGCCCGGCCGCCGCACGGTCTGCTGTCTGCTGGTGGATAAGGAGGAGATCGGCAGCGTGGGCGCAACTGGTATGCAGTCGCGCTTCTTTGAAAACACGGTGGCCGAGGTGATGGCGCTCTGCGGCGAATATTCCGAGCTGAAATTGCGCCGGGCGCTTCGCGACAGCAAAATGCTCTCGTCCGACGTGAGCTCCGCCTACGACCACGCCTATGCCGCGGCTGTTGAGACGCAGAACGCGGCCTATCTGGCGCACGGCGTGGTGTTCAACAAGTTTACGGGCGCGCGCGGCAAATCCGGCAGCAACGACGCCAACGCCGAATACCTGGCTTATATCCGCCGGGTGATGGACGCGGCGGGCGTGCATGATCAGACGGCGGAGCTGGGCCGGGTCGACCTTGGCGGCGGCGGCACCATCGCGTATATCCCGGCGCTCTACGGCATGGAGGTCGTCGACAGCGGCGTGCCGGTGCTGAGTATGCACGCGCCCTGGGAAGTGACCAGCAAGGCGGATATTTACGAGGCGTATAAGGCGTACAAGGCTTTTCTGGAAGCCTGAGCGCCGCTTTCCTGGCATAAAAGAGCCTCCCCGGCATAAACTTTAGCAAAGTTTAAGCTGCGGGAGGCCATTTTCATGCAGGATTACATCGAAAAACGGGTGTTGGAGATCAGCAATTATATAATCGAAAGCAAATCGACGGTGCGGCAGACGGCGGGCGTGTTCGGCGTGAGCAAAAGTACAGTACATAAGGACGTCACAGAGCGTCTGCCTCTGCTGAACGAGGTCATCGCCGGGCAGGTGCGGGAGATATTGGCGGCGAACAAGGCGGAGCGGCATCTGCGTGGAGGTATGGCCACCAAGCGCAAATACGAGCATCTGGCCGAGGGGCGGCGCTAGCGCGAAAATTTTGGTAATTTGTTGAAAAAACGGCCGCGGGGCTTTTCTTGCGGGCGTTTTTTTGTTATAATATAAAACCTAAGGTACAAAATCCGTGATAGGTATAAGGAGGCTTCGTTCATGCGGAATTTGGCGAAAAAAACGGCGATATTGGCGCTGGCGCTGCTGCTTCTGCTGGCTTTGGCCGCGCCGGCGTTTGCGTATTCGGCGGCGTATTATTATCCGCAGGTGTATGCGCTCGGGCCGGGCGTCGCGTATTACGACGTGGCGACGGAAAACAGCCTAGGCGCGCAGCGTCTGCATTACATAGACTATGAGCCGAGCGAAGACGTGCAGCCCATCGTGGCCTATGGCCGGGGCTTTTACGGCCGCTCGTCCATAACCTACGTGGCGGACTATCTGACGGAGGATCTGGGCTATCAGGTGCTGGCCGGCATCAATGCCGACTATTTCAACACCGGCTCGGGCGTGCCGATCGGCATAGTGGTGGAGAACGGCAACCTCATCACCTCCGCCGGGGGCGCCTACGCCGTGGGCTTCCGCGCGGACGGCAGCTATATCTTCGGCAAGCCGCAGCTCAATATGTATGTGAACGGCCCGCGCGGCGGCGTGACGGTGGAGAATCTGAACAAAACGCGCTCCTCCTATACCGTGAACCTTTACGACCACAACTGGGGCGACAACACCCGGCTGGACAAGCCCGGCGTCAACGTGGTGCTGGAGAAGCTGGAAGATATCGAGCCTTATATCGGCTGTTCCATACCCTGCCGCGTCGTTTCCGTGCGGGAGGAGACGGGGGCGACCCCTATTGAACCTGACCAAATGGTGCTGACTATCGCGGCCACGGGCGACGCGACGAAGCTGGGCGTTTTCGCGGCGGGCGACGAGGTGACGCTGACCATTTCGGCGACCGATCCGGCCTGGAGAGAGG
>CANQSW010000169.1 GCA_947626615.1 uncultured Peptococcaceae bacterium
CACCCGGACAGCGGCAGGCTCGGTGTGGTCGCAATCCAGCACGCCCGCTGCCGGTTTGCCGCCGCAAAGCTCGGCCAAAAGCTGTATCGTCCGGCGCGAAACGTCGTCCAGCAGGGCCGGGTTCACGCCCTTTTCATAGCGCTGCGAAGCCTCGGAATGTAAGCCCAGCGCACGGGCAGTGCGACGAATGGAAACGTGGTCGAACGCCGCCACCTCCAAAAAGACGTTCTTCGTTTCGGCCGTGATCTCGGTGTTCAGGCCGCCCATAACGCCGGCCACGCAGACGCCGCGGTCGCCGGCGTCGCAAATCAGCAGGTTATCTTCGCCAAGCGTCCTTTCCTGCTCGTCCAGCGTCACTATCTTCTCCCCCGCCTGGGCGCGGCGCACGATAACGCCGTGGCCCTGCAGGGTGTCGTAATCGAACGTGTGCATCGGGTTGCCGTATTCCAGCATGACGAAGTTGCTGACGTCCACCACGTTGTTGATGGAGCGCACGCCGGCGGAATTCAGAAAATGCTGCAGCCAGTACGGCGAAGGCCCGATCTGCAAGTCCTCGATCATGCGCGCCAGATAGCGCGGGCAAAGGTCGGGGTCGCGCACCTCCAGCGTGGCCAGGTCGGCGATATTGCGGTCGGTTTCGGCGTAGGATATCTCCGGCAGGTGCAGGTCGGTGTGCAGCACGGCCGCCACCTCGCGCGCCAGATTCACCACGGCCTGGCAATCGGTGCGGTTGGGGGTTAAGTCCAGCTCCAGCACCGGGTCGTCCAGCCACAGCTCCTTGATACAATCCGCGCCGGGCTCGACGCCCTCGTCCAGTATCCAGATACCGTAATCGTCGGTCAGCGCGGGCGGCACGTTCAGCTCCTCTTTGGAGCACATCATGCCGAAAGAGGGCACGCCGCGCAGCTTCGATTTTTTGATCTTCTTGCCCACCACGGACGAATTATGCAGCGCCACCGGCACCACCTGCCCAGGCTTGACGTTCGGCGCGCCCGTCACGATCTGCAGCAGGCCCTCCTCGTTCAAAAACTCGTCGTAGCCCGGCCCCATATCCAGCTGGCAGACCACCAGCTTTTCCGCGTCGGGGTGCTTATCCACCCGCACGATACGGCCCGCGCGAATGTTGGCCAGCTCCGCCCCCGGGTGATGCACCAGATCGACGGTTATCCCGGCCAGCGTCAGCTTCTCGGCCAGCTCCTCCGCCGACACGTTGATATCCACATATTTTTTCAGCCATTCGTAAGAAACTAACATCTCGCAAAACCTCCGCTAAAATCTCTGCAGAAAACGCACGTCGTTCTCAAACATCACCCGCAGGTCGTCGATGCCGTATTTCAGCATGGCGATACGCTCCACGCCCATGCCGAACGCAAAGCCGGTGAATTTTTCCGGGTCATAACCGGACATTTCCAGCACGTGAGGGTGCACCATGCCCGCGCCCAAAATTTCGATCCAGCCGGTATCCTTGCAGGTGCGGCAGCCCTTGCCGCCGCAGAGCATGCAGGAGATATCCACCTCCACGCTGGGCTCGGTGAACGGGAAGAAGCTGGGGCGCAAGCGGATCTCGCGTTCCTCGCCGAACATCTGGCGCACGAAGTTTAACAGCGTGCCTTTTAAGTCGGCCAGAGAAATGCCCTCGTCCACCACCAGGCCTTCCATTTGGTGAAACATCGGGGAATGGGTGGCGTCGTCGTCGCGGCGGTACACCGCGCCGGGCGAGATGATCTTGATCGGCTGCGGGCAGAGGCGGTCCATCGTGCGGGCCTGCACGGGCGAGGTCTGCGAGCGCAGCAGCCTTTTCGCGTCGATATAGAACGAATCCTGCATATCGCGGGCCGGGTGATCGGCGGGCAGGTTCAGACGCTCGAAATTGTAATAATCCAGCTCCACCTGCGGCCCTTCCTCGATCGTATAGCCCATGCCGAGGAAGATCTCCTTCATTTCGTCAGTCACCACGGTCAGCGGGTGGCGGCTGCCCAGCTTAACGGGGCTGCCGGGCAGGGTAACGTCCAATTTTTCCTGCGCCATTTTCAGCTCCAGCGCCTTTTCGGCCAGCTCCTGCTGCTTGGCGGAGAGGCTCTCCTCCAGCTTAAGCCGCAGCTCGTTCAGAAGCTGGCCGGCTTTCGGGCGCTCCTCCGGCTGCAGCTTGCCCATGCCTTTGGAGAGCTCGGAAATGGAGCCTTTTTTGCCGAGATATTTTACCTTCAGTTCGCGCAGCTGGTCGCCGGAGGCCGCTTCACGCAGCTCCTGCTCCATCGCCTCGCGGATCTCTTTGATTTTATCTAACATGATCGCACCTCATAAAAATAAAAAAGCATTTTTATCCCCAAAAACCCTGTTTGCCTGGGATAAAAATGCTTGTGTAGCAAAGTTTGGCTGTTATTGCTTTGGGCAGACGCTGCGATAACAGACGTAGGCCGACGGCGAGCCGGTCTCCTCGAACAAACGCCAGATCGCTTCGGCGGCTGATCTCTCCGGCAAAAGCATCGCGATCCCTTCCTTCCCGCGGCTCAAAACCTAAGCCCGTCATTCGGCCGAGGCTTTGGCTGCCTCCGCCGCTTTTAGTATAACACGGCGGCAAGCTCCGCGGCAAGGGTAAAAGATTGGCAGTTTTGTCTTATAATGTCGAGGCGTTCGGTTCGGCAGCGCCGGCAAAAAACAGGATACCCGCCGCCACCGCCACGTTCAGCGAATCCACGCCGGGGCGCATCGGTATGGCCACAGTTTTAGCCGCCCGCTCCCGCCAAAAAACCGACGGGCCGGCAGCCTCCTGCCCCAGCAGCCAGCAGACCGGGCCGGAGAGACGCAGCCGGCGGAAATCCTCCCCGCCCGCGTCCGCCGCCGAAAGCGGCAGAGCTAGCTGCCGCAGCAGCTCCGCCAGCGT
>CANQSW010000170.1 GCA_947626615.1 uncultured Peptococcaceae bacterium
CAGCTGGCGGCGCTGGGCGCGGATATCCGCCGCATGAAGCCGGCGGCCCGCGCGGTCTAGCCGCAAATCGTTGATTCTGGAGGCTTTTTATGGGCAACGTGGTATCGTTGGCTGAAGAAAAGAAAAGACGCCGCCGGGCCGGCTCTTTGGGCTGGCTGTGGACGGCGGTGGTGCTGATCGGCGCTCTGTCGCTGGGCTTCGGCCTGGCGCAGTCGCCGCTTTTCCACATTCGCTCGATCGAAGTGACGGGTATCGGCCGGATAACGCGCGAGGAGGTGCTGGAGCTGGCCGGCATCACTCCCGGCGAGCATATCTATGAGGTCAATTTGAAGAAGGCCGCCAACATGATCGCCACCAACCGCTGGGTGGAGCAGGTGGAGATAAAGCGGAAGCTGCCCGCCACCGTGGTGATAAACGTTAAAGAGCGCGTTCCGGCGGCGGCTATCACCACCGGCGACGGCCTGTACATAGTGGACAGCGGCGGCGTGCTGCTGGCGCGGCAGAAGCTGCTGGACGGCCTCTCCATGCTGGTGATATCCGGCATCGGCGCGCTGCCGGAGGACGCCTATCTCGGCACGCAGCTGGACGATCCCGACTTGGCGGCGGCGCTGGCCGTTATCCGCCAGATGGACGAGCAGTCGGCGGCGGTCATCGCGGAGATCAACGTAGCCGATTCCCAGCGCATTATCGCCCACACCACCTACGGCGTGGATTTCTATCTGGGCGATAAGAGCGATTTTGCCGCCAAATTCAAGCTGGCGATGCAGATATTGCAGAACGAGACGAACAAGGGCCTGCTGGAGAGCGTGGATTATATTGACGTGGCGCTGACCGACCAGCCGGTGCTGGCCTATCTGACCTGAGAGCGGCCGCAAACGGCAGGCGGGCCGTAAAAAGCGGGGCATAAGCAAAAAAATTTGAAAAAATTCATAAAAAGCCCGCTATCGCGGCAGGATTTGCCCCGGATACGCCGAAATATTAGTAGGTTAATTGTTTAAGTAGGCATATTGACGGCTTTTGGCGAGCCGAAAGCCGATAAAAGAGCATTCTTTTTATAACTGGAAAGGGGTTTTTTGATCATGGAAAACCGGGAAACCGATTACCAGAATAACAACGCGAAGATCTTCGTCGTTGGCGTGGGCGGCGGCGGCAACAACGCCGTGAACCGCATGATCGACTGCGGGCTGGACACGGTGCAGTTTTTGGCGCTGAACACCGACAGCCAGGCGCTGCAGACCTCCAAGGCGCGGGATAAGGTGCAGATCGGCCTGAGGCTCACCAAGGGCCTCGGCGCTGGCGCAGACCCCGAGGTGGGCCGCAAGGCTGCCGAGGAGAGCCGCGAGGAGATCAAAAACAGGCTGAAAGGCGCGGATATGGTGTTTATCACCGCCGGCATGGGCGGCGGCACGGGCACGGGCGCGGCCCCGGTGGTGGCCGACGTGGCCAGAGAGCTGGGGGCTCTGACGGTGGGCGTCGTCACCAAACCGTTCTCCTTTGAGGGGCGCAAGCGCGCGCAGAGCGCCGAGATGGGCATAACCGACCTGAAAGAAAAGGTCGACGCTATCATCACCATTCCCAACGATAAGATACTTCAGATGATCGATAAAAAGACCTCTATGGCCGAGGCGTTCTCCTATGCGGACGAGGTGCTGCGGCAGGGCGTGCAGGGCATATCCGAGCTGATCTCCAAGTCCGCCTTCATCAACGTGGACTTCGCCGACGTCAAGACTATCACCAAGAACGCCGGCACCACCATGATGGGCATCGGTATCGCCGACGGCGACAACAAGGCCGTGGAGGCGGCGCAGGCGGCCATTTCCAGCAAGCTGCTGGAGACCAGCATCGACGGCGCGAAAGGTATTCTGTTCAACATCACGGGCGGCACGAACCTCTCCATGATGGATATCAACGAGGCTTCCGATTACATTTACAGCGTGGCCGATCCCGACGCCACTATCATCATGGGCGCGGGCTACGACGAATCGCTGGGCGAATCCATTCGTATCACCGTGGTGGCCACCGGCTTCGACGGCAAACCGAAGAACTCCCCGTTCGGGCTGGCTGCCGGCGGCGTCGTCACCCCCGGCGTCAGAAAAGCGGCCGAGCCTGCCGCTCCTGCGGGCGGCGTCAATTTCAAAGCGCCGGCTTTCGACGACGTGGAGGTTCCCTCCTTCATGCGCCGCAAATAAACAGCTTTTATCGTACAGGCAGGGGGCGGCTTTTCCCAAAGGCCGCCCTCTTTTGATAGTTTTGGGTCAGGCTTCGGAAATAGCGTAAGGGTGAGTTATATGCAAAGAGCAAAATGCGGTTTGGCGGCGCTGCTGGCGCTGCTTCTGCTGGGGGCGGCGCTGGGGCTTGGCGCTTGCGGCCAAGCGCAGCCGGAGACGCCGGCCACGGCCATGTCGTTTCTGAAAAATTTGTCCGACCTCGATCTGCCCGAACAGCAGAAGCTGTTCTGGGATTATTGCGGCTACCGGGTGCAGGAGGAGGGTAAATTCCTCGATCACGCGGAGGAACTGCGCTTTCTGCCGGAATTTACCGATGTTGACGCAATAAGCTGGGACGAGGCCAGCCGTTTTCTGCTGAACTTTGCCCCCGGCTTCACCGACCCGGAGGGCTACGTCTGCTGGCCGGAGGACGCTATGCTGCAAGCCGCCAATATCCTTTTGCCCGGCTATACGATGCCGGCGGAGAGCAGCGTTTGGGTGACTTACGAGGAGGACGAGGGCTATTACCGCTCCACCGGCTGGGACAATAACGGCGCGGTCTATTACCGCCTGTCCGCCCCGATAACGGAGGAGGGCGGCGTTTATACCGCCGATCTGCTGGGCT
>CANQSW010000171.1 GCA_947626615.1 uncultured Peptococcaceae bacterium
CGCGCCGCTTGAGATCAAGCGCGTCTACAACTTCCCGGAGGTCGGGCCGCGGGATATGTATCTGCTGCACCACGAGGAGCTGGAATCGCTGGCGCTGAATATGCCGGGTATCAAACGTATCCGCTTCTTTATGACGTTCGGCGAAAGCTATCTGACGCACCTGCGCTGCCTGCAGGACGTCGGCATGACGAGCATCGAGCCGATCGACTTCGAGGGCAAAAAGATCGTGCCGCTGCAATTCCTGAAGGCCGTGCTGCCCGACCCGGCCAGCCTCGGCCCGCGCACCAAGGGCAAGACCAACATCGGCTGCATCTTCACCGGCCAAAAGGACGGCGAGGTGAAGCATTATTACGTTTATAACGTCTGCGACCACCAGGAATGTTACCGCGAGGTGGGCTCGCAGGCCGTGGCCTACACCACCGGCGTGCCCGCGATGATCGGGGCGATGCTGGTATTGAACGGCACCTGGAGCAAACCCGGCGTGTATAACATCGAGGAGTTCGACCCCGACCCGTTCATGGCGGCGCTGAACCGCTGGGGTTTGCCCTGGCAGGAGAGCTTCGCGCCGGAGCTGGTGGACTGAGATGCGCTTTACAGAGCTCCCCACCCCCTGCTACGTGATCGACGAGGCCCGGCTCGCCGCCAATCTGGCGTTGCTATCCGGCCTCTCCCGGCGCACCGGCTGCAAGATACTGCTGGCGCAAAAGGCGTTCTGCTGCCCCGCCGTCTATCCGCTCGTCAAACAGCATTTGGCGGGCACGGCGGCCAGCGGCCTTTATGAAGCGCGCCTTGGGCGGGAGGAAATGGGCGGCGAGGTGCATATCTTCTCCCCCGGTTATCGCGCGCAGGATATGGCGGAGATAATCGAGCTGGCCGACCACGTCATTTTCAACTCCAACCGCCAGCTGGCGGAGTTCGGCCCGGCGGTAAAGGCCGCCGGCAAAAGCGTCGGCCTCCGCGTGAACCCGGAGCTTTCCACCCAAACCCACGCTATCTACGACCCCTGCGCTCCCGGCAGCCGTCTGGGCGTGCGCGCCCGCGACTTCGACGCGAGCTTGCTGCCGCTGCTGGACGGCCTGCATATGCACACGCTCTGCGAGCAGAACAGCGACGCTCTCATCGCCACCGTGGCGGCGCTGGAGCAAAAATTCGGGCAATATCTGCCGCAAATGCGCTGGCTGAACCTGGGCGGCGGCCACCACATTACCCGCGCGGATTACGACCTGCCGGCGCTGGAACAATGCCTGACGCGGCTGGCCGCCAAATACGACCTGCAAATATATCTGGAACCAGGCGAGGCGGTGGCGCTGAACGCCGGTTATTTGCAGGCGACCGTGCTGGACGTCGTGCCGGCCGATCTGCCGGTGGCTATTTTGGACGCTTCCGCCGCCTGCCATATGCCGGACGTGCTGGAGATGCCCTACACCCCGCCGCTGCAAAACGCCGCGCCCCCCGGCGAGCTGCCATATACCTGCCGTCTGGCCGGGCCCACCTGCCTTGCCGGCGACGTGATCGGCGAATACTCCTTCGCCGCGCCGCTTGCGCCCGGCGACCGGCTCGTTTTTAACGACATGGCTATCTACACGATGGTGAAAAACAACACGTTCAACGGTATGCCGCTGCCCACCATTTATCTTATGGACGCGGCGGGCGATTGCTGCCTGTATAAGAGCTTCGGCTACGCGGACTTCAAAAGCCGCATATGAAGCGTAGAAACCCAGCACAAAAGCCGGGCGACCCGAAAAGGCCGACCCGGCTTAAATTTTAGTTGGCATAAAATCACTTAAAAATGCGGCGAAATCAACCAACTGACATGGTTTTATCTTATATACGTTTCATAGTTCCTCCCCAGATAATCTGCTTGGCATCTTAATATTATTCCAGCCGGACACATTACATTGACCATCATCATTATCTCCAACAGCAACTACAGTTCCGTCAGATTTCAAACCAACTGTATAACCGCCTCCTGCTGCTATTGCAACAATATCTTTCCAATTAGACACATTACATTTACCATACAAAACATCTCCAACGGCAACTACTGTTCCGTCAGATTTCAACCCAACTGTATGCCAGCTTGCTGCTGCTATTGCAACAATATCTTCCCAGTCAGACACATCACATTGGCCTTCTTCATTCCTTCCAACGGCAACTACTGTTCCGTCTGCTCTCAATCCAACTGTATGCTTACCTCCTGCCGCTATTGCAATAATATTCTTCCAATTAGATACATCGCATCGACCATCATCTTTATTACCAGTCGCTACGACTGTACCGTCTGCCCTCAATCCAACTGTATGCTCTTTTTCTGCTGCTATTGCAATAATATCTTTCCATTCTGATACATTACGCTGACCGTATTGATTATCTCCAACGACAACTACTGTTCCGTCAGCTTTCAAGCCAACCGTATGCTTACCTCCTGCTGCTATTGCAATAATATCTTCCCAATTAGATACATTACATTGATGAGAGCTATTATAACCAGTAGCTATTACTGTTCCGTCAGATTTCAACCCAACTGTATGCCAGTTTCCTGCTGATATTGCAATAATATCCTCCCAATTAGATACATTACATCGACCAGAATTATTATAGCCAGTCGCTATAACTGTACCGTCCTCATTTAATCCGACAGTATGAAATTCCCCACAATCTAACGGATATTGCAATGAATGTTGTAGTGAACATTGCGCTAAAGCATCAGCATACTTTTCGGCAGAATCTTTATAATTGCCAAGCTCAAAAAAACTTCTCGCCGCTCCAATATAATCCCCTGCGGCAAGCAACTTTTCAGCATCTTTATATTG
>CANQSW010000172.1 GCA_947626615.1 uncultured Peptococcaceae bacterium
TGGCAGGTCGTTGTTGCGCGTTTACGCGCCCGCGAGGAACAGAGGGCTATGCCCGCATATGAAAAACCACCGGCTACACCGGTGGTTCCTTTTTCGTCCCGGCGCTTGCGTTTTTGCCGCCCGCGCCTTAAAATAGAAGCAGATGAGCGGCGGAGGCGAAGCGCATGACGGAACAAACGGAACAAATGCGTTATCATCTGGTCGACGGCCTGCGGGGGCTGGCTGTCGTCAATATGGTGCTGTTCCACTTTCTGTACGACGTCAACATGATCTACGGCCGGGATACGTCCTGGTATGCCGCCCCGGCGACGCGCCTGTGGCAGCAGGCTATTTGCTGGACGTTTATTCTGGCGGCCGGCTTCGTCTGGCGCTTTGGCCGGGCGCACGCCCTGCGCCGCGGCCTGCTGCTGAACCTCTGCGGCTTGGTGATAACCGGCGTGACGCTGCTGGCCGTGCCGGGCGAGGCCGTCTGGTTCGGCATACTTAATTTTATCGGCTGCGCGGTGCTGCTTCTGCTGCCGCTGGATAAGCTGCTTGGCCGCGTGCCGCCGGCGGCGGGGCTTTGCGGCAGCTTTCTGCTGTTCGGCGCGTTTCGCTTTGTGCAGCGGGGCTATCTGGGGTTTTTCGGTTGGCGGCTGCTTGAGCTACCGCGCTCCCTCTATGAGATCGGCGTTTTGACGCCGTTCGGCTTTCCGTTCCCCGGCTTTGCCTCCAGCGATTATTTTCCGCTGCTGCCGTGGTTGTTCCTGTTCCTCTGCGGCTACTTTGCCCAGCCTCTGCTGGCGGCGCGCCCGGCTTTCCTTGCGGTGCTCCGGCGGCGCGTCCCGTTGCTATCGTGCGTTGGCCGTTACAGCCTCTTTATATATCTGGCGCACCAGCCGGTGTGTATGGCGCTCTGCCAGCTGCTTTTGTGAGGGACGGCGGCGCAGGAAAATTTTGTGGCGCGGTTTGGCGCGAAAAACCGTTTTTTCTGCCAAAATAGACTGGACAAGCAGGCATTTTGAGAGTAAAATATTAGAAAATATATAGCGTCCGCGTCTTCCGGCCAAGGCGGCGGAGCTGAGACGAAAATTTTTTAAGGGAGGTGCTGTTTTTGTCTGCCAAAATCATTAAAGAAGGCTTGACATTTGACGACGTATTACTTATCCCGGCGGAATCCGCCGTGCTGCCCAACGAGGTGGACACCAAGACGCGGTTTTCCCGGCATATCCAGCTGAATATCCCGCTGGTGAGCGCTGGCATGGATACCGTGACCGAATACCGCATGGCTATTGCGATGGCGCGCGAGGGCGGCATCGGCGTGATCCACAAAAATATGTCCATCGAGGCGCAGGCCGCGGAGGTCGACCGCGTGAAACGCTCCGAGCATGGCATCATTATCGACCCGGTGTATCTTGCGCCGGACAACACGATCGCGGACGCGCTGCAGCTGATGTCGCGCTACCGTATCTCCGGCGTGCCGATCACCGTCGACGGCAAGCTGGTGGGCATACTCACGAACCGCGACCTGCGCTTTGAAGAAGACCCCAGCCGCCCGATCAAAGAGGTTATGACGACGGAAAACCTGATCACCGCGCCGGAGGGCACTTCTATCGACCAGGCCAGAGATATACTGAAGCAGCATCGCATCGAGAAGCTGCCTATCGTGGATAAAAACTTTATGCTGAAAGGGCTCGTTACCATCAAGGATATTCAGAAGATGGTGAAGTACCCGAACAGCTGCAAGGACGAAAACGGCCGTCTGCGCGTGGCCGCGGCCATCGGCGTGGGCGCGGGCACGTTTGAGCGCGCCCAGGCGCTGATCGACGCTGGCGTCGACGCGCTGGTGGTGGATACGGCGCACGGTCATTCTCTCGGCGTTATCCGCCAGGTGGCCAAGATCCGCGAGGCCTTCCCGAACGTGGATATCGTGGCCGGCAACGTGGCCACCGGCGAGGCCACCCGCGCTCTGATCGAAGCGGGCGTCGACGCCGTTAAGGTGGGCGTGGGCCCCGGCTCTATCTGCACCACCCGCGTTATCGCGGGCATCGGCGTGCCGCAGATAACCGCCATTATGGACGCGGCGGAAGCGGCCGCGCCCTATGACGTGCCGGTTATCGGCGACGGCGGCATTAAATTCTCCGGCGATATCGTGAAGGCTCTGGCCAGCGGCGCCAGCTGCGTGATGATGGGCGGCCTTTTGGCCGGCACGGAGGAAAGCCCCGGCGAAGTCGAGATCTATCAGGGCCGCAGCTTCAAGGTATACCGCGGCATGGGTTCTCTGGGCGCGATGAAGCAGGGCTCTAAGGACAGATACTTCCAGGAGAACGCGCAGAAGCTGGTGCCGGAGGGCATCGAGGGCCGCGTGCCGTATAAGGGCTCGGTGGCCGACACCGTGTTCCAGATGATGGGCGGCGTGCACGCCGGCATGGGCTATTGCGGCGCGCCGACGATAGCGGACCTGCAGGCCAAGGCGCAGTTCGTGCGCATAACCTCGGCCGGCCTGATCGAGAGCCACCCGCACGACGTACAGATCACCAAGGAAGCGCCGAACTATCACATCTAAGCGGCGCTGCCAAAAAGCAAAAACGGGGGACGCTTAGCCCGCACCCCGTAAAACAGTAATCAAGAAATGAACGGCAATCGTCGTACAGGATTGGTTAAAAATTGAATTGTTTTACGGAGGCCCCCATGAACAAGCTGATTTCCTGTGAGTTCAATATCGACAGCGGTTGCGTGGAGCTAATCTACGCAGACGGCACCATGCTCGCCATCGACTG
>CANQSW010000173.1 GCA_947626615.1 uncultured Peptococcaceae bacterium
CGCATACCGCTGTATGACTGGAAGGATTTTGTGTTTATTTTTTCGTTTCGAGTGTCCAATTTTTGTTGACTAGTGCATAAGAGAGCGGCCTTTCAATTTGTGTTCTTTTTCCGCCGGAGAGCTTGCAAAAACGACGCCTTTGGTGTACGATAGCGGTAGATAGCGTTTGTCTGCCGCGAGAGGAGGGCGACTTATGAATAAAAAGCGTATCGTTTGCTTGGCCGTATTTTTGCTCCTGCTGTTCGGCGCTAGCATGGGTGTTTTGGCTGGCTGCGACGCGGCGGTTTTGCACACTCCCGGGCAGCAGACCGAAAAAGCGTCGGAAGCTGACGCTGTCGATCTTCACGCGGTCGGCCAGCAGACCAAAGAAATATTACAGGGCAACAACAAATTATCCTACCTGTCCGCAGACGGTGAGGCTGTCGTTATCACCCAACAGGATATAAAATTGGCGCGGCTGAAAAAGGAATTTCTGGGCTTAGACGTTGACGAGCAGGATATAATCGACCAATATATCCGTCAAAGAGTCGTGTTGCTGGAGGCTGTGCGCCTGGGGCTGGATATAAGCTGGGAGCAGGCGCGCGAAAATCAGGCAAATATCATAGCTCAAATCAAGGAATCGACCAAGAGCGACGATAAATATGAGCGGGAAAATGCCCAACAAGTGTTATCCTATATGGAAGATTATATCGACGGCCTGGGGCTCACCGAAGAAGAATATTTGGATTTTACCGCCGGCGAGCAGCTGCTTTTAGACGCGGCGCAGGCGCTGCAGGACTATTTCAAGGCTGAGCATTATCCTGGCGGCGCGGTGCCCGCCACGTTTGAGGCAGATTGGAACGCCTACGTCGACGAATTGGTCGCCGCCGCCACGGTCGAGATAGAGGAATAGCGTTGCATATTTTATCCTAAAAACGCGCTGTTTTTATAATTTATCATATGTTTTGTTTGTCGCCAATTTTCTGCGGCCGCTGTACGGCGTTTGCCGCCGGAAAAACGGCGGCTTTGGCGTACGATAGCATTAAATCAACTTGTGTAGTGTAAGAGGATAGACCCATGCAGAAATTTATATTATTGACCGTTCTCTGCCTTTTCTGGCTCATGCCGCAAACCGCTTTGTCGGAGGAGACCGCGCCGCCTGATTATCTGGTGCGGGCAGCGCTGCTGCCTTATGACGAGCGCGATCTGGCCGTTATGCCTAAATTCAATTTCCCGCCGGGAACGCCGCTGGATTATTACGTTAACGGCGAGAAAAGACAAACTGATCTGCCCGTTATCTGGGAAAACGGCCGTACCCTGCTGCCCCTGCGTTTGGTCGGCGAAGCCTGCGGCGCGGACGTGGCCTGGGATAGCGCCGCGAAGCAGGCGGTGATACGGTTAAACGATAGAACCGTTGTCGTGCAGCCGGGCAGCAAAAAATTATGGTTGAATGACGCCGCTCTGGATATGGCGGCCGCTCCCGAACTGCGCGGCGGCGTGCTGTATCTGCCCTTGCGGGAGATCGGCGAAGCGCTGGGGAAGGAGGTGCTGTATTGCGGCAAATTGCAGCAGGCCTTCATCATGGTGTACGATAAGGGGCGGGCGGACTATGCCAGCCGTCCGGCTTTCTGTCAGTTGCTGGAGCAGACCTATCTTGCCGGTTACGGCGATGTTTGGGATATCGGCCGGCAAACTGTCGTCGCGCTCAAGTACGGCCAGATATATACGGACTACGCGGCCTTGGCTGAACAAACGTTTGTCGGCGCCAGCTGGCTTAGCTGTGCCGGGCAGATCGAAGCGGCGCTGGGCTGCAAGCTGCTGCAGCTTTCCCAGCCCAGCGAGGGGGCGCATTATATACTGGCCTGTTATTATGACGGCGACGCGCTGCGGGACGTGCGTATCTTGTGGGACGGCGTGCCGAATTGCGATATCTCCGACGACGGTTTTGTTTACGGCGGTTACTGGTATGCGACCGAAAGCTGGACGGAGTATAGAGCCGGGGCGACGCCGGAATATATCGACCGCTGCCGGTTTTTCCGCATCGACCTGAACACGCCGCCCGACGAATTTTTCACCCCGGAATTTTTGGGCGTGCAGAATTATCACTACGGTTATGCCGGCTATGCTGACCAAAATCCTGCCGGCACGCCCAAATATATCGTGACCGCTGACGCCGTTTACTCGCACGGCTACCGCGATACGGCGACGCATAGAGAAGATGCGGCAAGCTGGCTGAAGATACCGCTCGACGGCAGCGGGCATACCAAGGTGGCTGCGCCGCCGCCCGCGGCCGAATGGTCGTATCAGATACCGTGAAAATGCCAAAAAGGCCGTTCCCGCCAGAGAGCGGCCTTGCTTTTTTTGTGTGAAAACTCAAAATATTTTCCGCCGAACATATTGTAAAAAAATTGTTTTTGGTGTACAATAGCAATAAATTGTACTTTGTGTGCTGTTTGGGGAGGTCGGTCAATGGTTTATCAGGGTATCGCGGCGGCCAAGCTGAATCTTTCGCTGGATATCACGGGCAGACGGCCCGACGGTTATCACGAGCTGCGGAGCGTTATGCAGGCGCTTTCGTTGTGCGACGTGGTGGAGGTTGAGCTGGCGCGCCAAACCAGCGTCGCCGCCACCGACGCGGCGCTGCCCTGCGACGAGAGCAACCTCGCCTGGCGCGCGTATGAGCTGATGCGCGGGGAATTTGGGCTGGACGCAGGTCTTTCTATCCGTCTGGAGAAGCATATACCGCTGGGGGGCGGCCTGGCTGGCGGCAGCACGGAC
>CANQSW010000174.1 GCA_947626615.1 uncultured Peptococcaceae bacterium
GTGATAAACTATGTGTGTCATTTATACCCATAAATAAATGACCTCCCTTTGCTATTTTTTTCGTGCAGTTAGCAGGCCGCACTTATATTATAGCAAAGGGAGTTTTTCTTTTCTTCCTCATCGCCAAAGGCTTTTTGGAACCACTAGCCTAGCTAGTGGTTTTCTGTTTACAAAAAAAGACGGGCGGCCGCGCTTTTCCGCTTCCTGCCGCCCGTATGATGTTTATTTGCCGCAAACGCGGACGACGGGCTGTTTTTTCACCGCGTCAAAAAATTTAGACTTAGATTCTTTGCTTTTAAAAAAAATAATACTCTACAACAAGTACTAAATATAGAAACAAACAATAATAAATTAAATTATTTACTTTTCCCAAAATATTAATCTTTATTAGTTAATACTCATTATTTCAATAAACTATCATAAATTGATTTAATTATTTTTCATCAATACTACATTTTTGCTTAGTGATAAGCACAATAAAAGATTTTTTAATCGAATAAAAAATTTTAGGAATCATACTTCCTTGAAACTAAAACATATAAGTTTTACGCTGAATGTATTATATCGACAGAAAGCGGGAAATTATGATGTTTTTGAACAATTTGTCTAACTCTGTTCTTAAGTTATGTGATTCAAGAAAACTTAGCTACGAAGCTGCCTCAGAACAATGTAATATTAGCTCTAGATACTTTGGTGATATAGTCCGAGGCAAAACGGCTCCAACCATACTTACATTAGAAAAAATCTGCGCGGGCTTTGACCTCACACCAAACGATTTATTAATATCACCATCAGTTTTGAAGGAACTTGCTTTTCGTAAACCCATGCCCGTGACAAACGTTTGTTATTATCGATGCTCTAACGGAATTAGCACTTTTCCCGTTTGCCCTAAATGCGGTATTACTTTAGAACGAGAATATCAACCCTTTTGCGACCGTTGTGGACAATGCCTTAACTGGAAAAGTTTCTCAGAAACCGATTCATTATTTTAAGAACTTATACGATTGAATTTACATGATTATTTTAATAATTTGTTATTACTCCATTAATTTTATATTTATTACTTTCCTCGCGCACAATTGACGTAATTTTCTATTTGTTGCTTTCTTCTTTTCGTTATATAATGCTTTTCCTCGGTAATTCTATGTAACACCATGTGATATACGCAATTTCGTTTGATATATGATAAACTATGCATCTCATTTATACTCATAATTTAATGACCCCATCTTTTATTTTTTTGTATAGTTAACAAATCTCTCTTATATTATAGCAAAGAAGTTTTTCTTTTCTGCCTTATTGCCGTATATTTTTTGAATCACTAGCCCTGCTACTGATTTTCTGTTTACAAGAAACACTGCCCATGATGACACCCGGGCAGTCCGTCATTTTGTATCACATCCACAGCCTGCCCTCGCAATTTTCGCCCACCAGCTCCGGCAGGTATATCTCCCGCACTTTTGCCGTCTTATTCATCACGTCGCCTCCGTCCCGCGTCAAAGCAGCTCGTCCTCGCCGATGATCCGCACCGCGTATTCGCCCGCGCTGCCGCCGCCGCTCGTGCCGAACAGCCGCTGGTTGCGCCCCAAAAGCTCCGCCGCGCGCGTCCGCTCGCTCACCTTCGGCAAAGCGCCCTCGCCGCCGTCCACGCCCTTGCCGTCGCGCACCTCGCCCCGCATCACCGCCGTCAGAAAGCGCAGTATCTCCTCGCCGTCCGCCTGCTCGCCAGAGTCGCCCAAAACCGCCGCCGCGCACAGACGGCAGACTTCCTGCTGCGCCGCCGGCTTCAGCAAAATTTTCTCGGCCCGCAGCCCCGCCAGCCGCGGCTTATACCCGGCCGCCAGCGCCGCCTCGCGCCCGTTCCACAGCTTAACGTAGGCCCGGCAAAACGCCCGTTCCCGCCGGCTCAAACTCATCTCGTCCATCGCATCGCCTCCCCAAAACTATTTCCACGTCATAGCATTATAACGCCGCCCCGGGCGGACATTCCATGACAAAAAAGGCTGGAAAAAGCCGCGCCTATCTGCTACGCTGTAAAAAACCCCCTTTTTTGGCAAAAAAATTTGACCATTTCGCGCTCCAAAACGTGTTAGAGGTGAAAGGAGGCCAAAGCGAATGGAAAATACAGCCGCGCGCGTGCAAAACGCCGTCGAGCTATACGGCGATATGCTGTTCCGCATATGCTGCGTCATGCTGGGCAGCGCGGCCGACGCGGAAGACGCCGTGCAGGAAACCGTCGTCAAATATCTGCAAAAAGCGCCGGCCTTTGCCGACGCCGGGCACGAAAAGGCCTGGCTCATCACCACGGCCAGAAACCAATGCCGGGATATGCTGCGCCGCCGCCAGCGCCACCCGCAGGTCGAGCTAAGCTATCTGCCGGGCGCGCCAGCCGACGCGACAGAAAGCGGCATACTGGAGGCTCTCATGGCCCTGCCGGAGAAATTCCGCCTCGTCCTCGTCCTCCATTACGTCGAGGAATACCGCGTCGAGGAGATCGCCCGGATCATACGGCTGACGCCGTCGGCCGTCAAAATGCGCCTGCAAAAAGGCCGCCGCCTGCTGGCGGAAAAATACCGAAAGGAGTATCTGTAAATGGACTATGAGATGTTGCAAAACGCCGTAAAAAAAATCGCGCTGTCGGAGGAAGCGAAAGCGCGCATTATCCGCGGCTGTGAAGCGCAAATATTGCATGACGAGGAGGCAACCACAATGCATACGCACAAAACCAAACGCCGCCTGCCCAAAC
>CANQSW010000175.1 GCA_947626615.1 uncultured Peptococcaceae bacterium
GTGGGGAACACGGCCGCCAGATAACTGGCCGCATTTTCCTTCAGCAGATTGCCGTCGATGACCGTGCCGGGGGTTATCACCCGCGTCACCTCGCGCTTCACCAGCCCTCTGGCAAGTTTAGGATCCTCCATTTGGTCGCAGATAGCCACCTTAAAGCCCTGCTCTATCAGCTTGGCGATGTAAACGTCAGCCGCGTGATACGGCACGCCGCACATCGGCATGGCGTGTTCGTTTTTGTTGCGGGAGGTCAGCGTTATTTCTAGCGCCTTGGCGCCCACGAGCGCGTCGTCGCCGAACAATTCGTAAAAATCGCCCATGCGGTAAAACAGCAGGCAATCGGGGTAATCCCGCTTGATCTCGTCATACTGCGCCTGCATCGGCGTCACGCCGTTTTTGTCAATTTTAGCCACGATTCACCTCAAAAAAAATTTGCCCGAAGCGGCAAAACAGGGTTTGCAAATGCCGCAAAATATATTAAAATGAGATAAACAGCAAAACTTAGCTGTATTTTATAAAATTCGGCAAAAACCGTTATTTTCCTGCCGACCGGGCGGGATAAGACGGCAATATGCGCCGCGGGGTGTTATATGAGCGCGACTGAAAAAAAGATCATGCGGGCTTTTCGCCGGGCCGTAATAGATTACGGCCTGCTGGACGACGACACGCCCGTGCTGGTGGGCTTATCCGGCGGCAAAGACAGCCTGACGCTGCTTAAAATGCTCAAACTGTTCCTGCCCGCCTCCAAGTATAAATACCGGCTGGCCGCCGGGCATATCGACCTGGGCTTCGGGCAGGATATCACGCCGCTAAAAGACTTCTGCGACGCGCTCGGCGTGCCGCTGCTGGTGGAGCATACGCAGATAAGCCAGGTGGTGTTTGAATACCGGCAGGAGCAAAACCCCTGCTCGCTCTGCGCCAATATGCGCCGGGGCGCGCTGAACAGCCTGGCGGCAAGAGAGGGCTACCAAAAGGTGGCGCTGGGGCATCATCTGGACGACGCGGCCGAGACCGTGCTGCTGAATATGTGCTTCAACGCCAGGGTGGACTGCTTCCGCCCCAAAACTTGGCTCTCCAACAGCAAAATTACGGTGATCCGCCCGCTTATATACGTGGACGAGCGGACTATCGCCACCTACGCCCGGCAGGAGGGGCTGCCCGTTATCAAAAGCTGCTGCCCCGCCGATACGCACACCAAACGCGAGGATATGAAGCAGGCGCTGGCCGCCATAGGGCAATTTGCGCCTAACGCCAAGCAATATATCGTGGGGGCGCTGCAGCATCTGCCGGAGGGCGATTGGCGGGTGCGGCCGCGCCAACGCGCCACCGCAAACAAGGAGGAATGACCATGCTTTTGGTGAGTCGCTGCCTGTCCGGCGCGAAATGCCGCTATAACGGCGAGGGCAAGCCGAACCGGGCCGTGCAGGAATTTCTGGCCGGCCTTTGCGAAGGCAGAGACTACGTTTTCATCTGCCCGGAGACTGCGGGCGGGCTGCCCATACCCCGCCTGCCCGGCGAAATTGCCGGCGGCAAAGCGGCGGACGTCTGGGCCGGGCGGGCCAAGGTGCAAAACCCCGCCGGCGAGGATTACACCGCCGCTTTTATCAAAGGGGCCGAGCTCGCCTGCCAAACAGCAGCAAAGCTCCGGGCGGACGCCGCCCTGCTGAAAGAAAAAAGCCCCAGCTGCGGGGTGCGTCTGGTGCATGACGGCAAATTTGACGGCACGACTATCGCGGGAAAAGGCGTGGCGGCCTACGCGCTGGCGCGGCAAAACGTGCGCCTGTTCAGCGAAAACGAGCTGGCCGAACTAAAGGAATATCTACGGCAAAAGGAGGAAAAGACCGATGAGTAATCTGCCCATACACGCGCAAAACACCGACGGCAGCGCGCTTACGAGCGATTTTCTGCGGGAGCTTTCCCGGGAGCAGCTGGTGGAGCTTCTGGAGATATACGCCAAAAACTGGCTGGCGCTGGACGGCTTCTGGTTCCTCTCCATTGAGGAGAAGCTCGGCATGGACGAGGCCATGGCGCATGACGTGGCGGCGTGGCGTAGCTTCACCGTGACCGAGGCCAAGCGGCTGAAAGAATTTCTGGGTCTATCAGAGCGGCCCGGCCTGGAGGGTTTGGCGCAGGCGCTGCACCTGCGGCTTTACGGCCGGGTGAACAAGCACAGCTGCGAGATCAAGGGCAACAAGCTGATCTTCCGCAACATCGAATGCCGCGTGCAGACGGCGCGGGCCAGAAAAGGCATGGAATTCCACCCCTGCAAGGCCGTGGCCGTGCATGAATACGGCGGCTTCGGTTCCGCTATCGACGACCGCATAACCTGCCGCTGCCTCAGCTGCTACCCGGACTGCACCGAGGACGCGACCGGCTGCGTCTGGGAATACACATTGCACGAGGAATAAAGCAAAACCCCTGCCCGAAAAGGCAGGGGTGATTTTTTGTCTGTTTGGCGCTTCAGACCAGCTTTTCCGCCATATCCAGAGCCTCCCAGGGGAGCTCCGGCCGGCCGAAGTGGCCGTAGGCCGCCGTCTGCGCGAAGATGGGCCGACGCAGACCAAATTTATCGATGATACCGGCGGGCGTCATATCGAAATTGGCGCGTATCCGCCGGGTAATCTCGTCTTCCGGCATTTTGCCCGTGCCGAAGGTATCCACCATGACGGAGACCGGCTCGGCCACGCCGATAGCGTAGGCCAGC
>CANQSW010000176.1 GCA_947626615.1 uncultured Peptococcaceae bacterium
CAGCCGCGCCTCGTCGCGCACGCCCACCTGGCGCAGCTCGATGCGCGTGTGGAAATGCGACGCCAGCACCTTCACCAGCTCGCGGAAATCCACCCGATTTTCGGAAGAAAAATAAAACACGATCTTGCTGCCGTCGAAGGTATAGCTGGCCTTGATCAGCTTCATCGGCAGTTTGGCCTCGGCTATCTGCTGCTGGCAGAATTCAAACGCCGCCGGCTCCTTCGCCTTATTTTCCCGGTAACTCTCCTCGTCCTCTTTCGTCGCCAGCCGGATCACCGGCTTAAGAGGCTGCGCCAGCGTCGCCTCGTCCACCTCCTGCGGCGGCGCGGCCACCCGGCCGAAATCCAGCCCGCGGCTGCTCTCCACGATCACATGGTCGCCAAAAGCGGCCTCCATGCCGTCGATAGAGAAATAATATATTTTGCCGGCGCGCTCAAACCGCACGCCCACCACCTTTGTCATATATAACCCTCGCTTTATCCGGGCGTTTGTCTACTATTCTGCCCCGTTTGGGGCACATATACCCTGCTTATTAGCGTAACACAAAACGCCGAAAAGTGCAAGACGCGCGCCGAAATTTATTGCCGCCGCAGCGCGTAGATACGCAGGAAAAGCACCGCCAGAGTCAGCGTGCCGTTCACGTTGCCGTCGATATCGCGTACGGCCTCCTCGCAAAGCCCGGCGGCTTTAAGCGCCCCCGGCGCGTCGAACAGCAGCCGCGGCGCGTAATTCAGCCGAACGGCTTCGCCCGCCTGCTCGCATATAGCCCCGACCGCCTGCTCTCTCAGAGCCGCCAAAAGCTCCGCCAGAAAGGCCGCCTGCGCCCGCTTCACGCCGGCGGCCGGCTTTTCGTCCCGAAAGCTTTTAGCCAGCACCAGCAGAGCCGCGCCGCTGTCCGCCGCCGCCAAAAGCTCGAACAGACGGCGGCATTTTTCCCGCATAGCCGCGTCAAGCTGGCTCTCCTCGGCCAGCTCCGGCAAAAGAGCGGTATAATATACGTCGTCGCCCCCGGCGGGCAGGCTCTCCGGCAGACGCAGCCAGACCACGCGCGAGAGTATCGTCTCCAGCAGGCTGTCGCCAAGGGGCGCGGTCAGGATAAAAAACAGCCCCTCCTGCGGCTCCTCCAGTATCTTCAGCAGACTGTTCGCCGCCGCCGGCGGCATGGTGTGCGCCTGGTGGATAATGACCACGCGCCGCCCGCCCTCGTACGCCTCCAGATTGGCCGCATACTGCATGGCGCGCGTTTGCTCGATCTTCACGCTGGCCCCCCTGGGCAGCACCAGCTGCAGATCCGGGTGATTGCCGGCCTGCAGCTTCTTGCAGCTGGCACAGACGCCGCAGGGCTGGCCGTCCGCCCCAAGGTCGCGGCAAAGCAGCGCGCGGGCCAGCTCCACCGCCTGTTCCAGCGTCTGCTCTGGCCGGCCGGTCAAAAGCCAGGCGTGGCTGATCTTGCCCGAAGCCACGATGGCCGCCAGCTTATCGTACAGCATCAGCCACCAATCCTCTCCGTATAAGCTCCGGCAGCAGCTCCGCCCGGATAGCCGCCTGCACGGCCGCCGCGTCCTGCCCGGCGTCGATGCGCCGGATACGCTGCGGCTCCGCCTGCGCCAGAGCGGCATAACCGGCCGCCAGCCGCTGGTGGAATTCCGGCCGCTCCCGCTCCATACGATCGGCCGCGCCGCGCGCCGCCGCCCGCTTTAAGCCCTCGTCCGGCGGCAGCTCCAAAAGCAGCGTGATATCCGGCCAAAGGCCGCCCGTCGCGGCTTCGTTCAGCGCCCGCAGCCTGTCCAGAGGCAGCCCGCGCCCATAACCCTGATAAGCGAAAAAGGAATCGGCGAAACGGTCGCACAGCACGACCTTGCCGGCAGCCAGCGCCGGGGCAAGCGTTTCCGCCACGTGCTGAGCCCGATCCGCCGCCAGCAGCATAGCCTCCGTCATCGGGGCCAGCGCCGCGTTTTCCGGCGCCAGCAAAACGGCGCGTATCTGCCCGCCGATGCTGCCCGCGCCCGGCTCGCGCGTCAAGAGAACGTCCAACCCCAGGCCAGCCAGCCAGTCCGCCAGCAGCCCGGCCTGAGTGGTCTTGCCCGCGCCCTCCGCGCCCTCCAACGTGATAAACAGTCCCTTTGCCATCGCGGCGCCTCCTTCGGCTTTCTATATAATATAATATAGCACAGAAGCGGCAAAAGCGCAATGCAAAAGCCTGCCGGGGCGGCTGCTTAAAAAAGAGCTATCAGACTGCAAATGGTCTGATAGCTCATTATTTTTGCGATGATTTGAAAGTGTTGCCATGAGGCATCAAAGCGACAAAAAGCCTTATTTTACAGGCTTTTTGAGGGCGTGAAATCATTCCCACTCGACGCATGTTAAACAGTTTTGCTTAATTGATTTTGTTTATCATGCCTCTTATCTTTTGATTATCTGGGGTATCCATATTATCCAACTCATATAGCCTGATGTTATCAATTTGTTATCATAGTCGATAACAAATTGTGCTGTAAAAATTGGACCATGGAAAATAAATAACAATTTATTTAAAAATTATTTTAATTCCCAAATTCCTTGCCCTTTTCCAAATACAGAGTAGAAGATATAGTCATGCCCATGTACTAGTCAACAAAAATTGGACACTAACTACTAAAAAATAAGAATAAGAAAAGCAAAATTTAGACAGTTACCGTA
>CANQSW010000177.1 GCA_947626615.1 uncultured Peptococcaceae bacterium
GCTCATGCGGGAAACGCCGCCCGCCGCGCGGATATCGGCGGGGATACGCTCCAGCGCCATAACGGCGCAGGCGCCGGCCGCCTCGGCTATTTTGGCCTGCTCCGGCGTGGTCACGTCCATGATAACGCCGCCCTTTAACATCTGGGCCAGATTTTTGTTCAGCTCGAATCTCTCGTTCAACATACTTGCTTCTCCTCTTTTCGGTTATCAAATAATAATGCCGCCGCCGATCACCGTATCGTCCTGATAGATGACGGCGGACTGGCCGCGCGCCGCGGCCCGCTGCGGCCGCTCGAACTCTACCACCAATTCGTCCGGGCCGGTCTGGCGGGCCAATGCCGGCTGCGCTTTTTGATTATAGCGTATTTTGACGGTGCAGCGCAAGGGGCTGGGCAGATTTTCCACCGCGATCAGGTTGATTTTTTGCAGCGTAAGGCGGGAAAACTCCAGCTCCTTGGCCGGGCCGACGCTGACGGTGTTGCGGGCCGCGTCGATACCGGTGACGTAGACCGGCTCGCCCAGCGCCAGCCCCAGCCCCCGCCGCTGGCCGACCGTGTAGTGGATAATGCCGCGGTGCCGTCCCAGCACATGACCCGCGGCGTCGATGAAATCGCCGGGCGGGAAATCTCTGCCGGTGTAGCGGCGGATAAAATCCGCGTAGCGGCCGTCCGGCACGAAGCAGATATCCTGGCTCTCGCGCTTGGCCGCGTTCTGGAAGCCCTGCGCCCGGGCGATCTCCCGCACCTCGGCCTTGCGCAGGCCGCCCAGCGGGAACAAAGTGTGCGCCAGCTGTTCCTGCGTCATCGTGTAGAGCACGTAGCTCTGATCCTTGTTCGGGTCGAGCGCGCGGCGCAGCAGCCAGCGGCCGGAGGCGGCGTCTTGCTCAATCCTAGCGTAATGCCCGGTGACGACGTAATCGCAGGAAAGCTCCCGCGCCCGCTGATACAGCTGCTCGAACTTTAAGTAACGGTTGCAGTCGATGCAGGGGTTTGGCGTAGCGCCTTCGGCGTAGGCGGCCACGAACCGGTCGATGACCTTTTCCTTAAAGCAGCCGGCGAAGTTGAATACGTTATAGGGGATACCGAGGCGTCGGGCAACGCTTCTGGCGTCTTCAACGTCGGCCAGCGAGCAGCAGGCGCTCTCCGCGTCCAGCCCGACGACGGCGTTATCGAACAGCTTCATCGTCGCGCCCCGGCAGTCGTAGCCCTGCGCCTTGGTGAGATAAGCGGCAACGCTGGAATCCACGCCGCCGCTCATGGCGATGAGGGCCTTTTTGCTCATAAAAGCCACCGCCTCGCGCTTAAAACTGCTCGTAGGCCGCTTCGCAGGAGCGCATGGCCAAAATGGTGCGGCTGAGCAGGTCGTCCAGCGGCCAGCCCAGCATATCCGCGCCCTTCTGGATCACCTCGCGCGAGCAGCCGGCGGCAAAGGCGGGCGTTTTGAACTTCTTTTTGACGGATTTCAGCTCCATATCCTGCACGCTCTTGGAGGGGCGCATCAGGGCCGCCGCGCCGATAAGCCCCGTCAGCTCGTCGGTGGCGTAAAGCACCTTTTCCATTTCATGCTCCGGCTTCACGTCCACGCCGAGGCCGTAGCCGTGCGAAACGACGGCGTGGATAAGTTCCTCCGGGTAATTTTCCGCCCGCATGATCTCAGCCGTCTTGATACAATGCTGCTCGGGATACTGTTCAAAATCCAGATCGTGCAGCAGGCCGACGACGGCCCAGAAATCCGCCTCGTCGGCATAGCCGAGCTCGTTGGCGAAATAGCGCATAACGCCCTCCACCGTCACGGCGTGGCGCAGGTGGAAGCGATCCTGATTATATTTGGTCAAAAGCGCCCAGGCCGCTTCGCGGCTGGGATAATCTGCCGGTATGGTCATCTGTCCTCTCTCCTTTGCAAACGCGGCTTCGCCGGCTCAGTTTTCGCCGCAGGCAACGCAGGTCGGCCCCTGCTTGAATTCCTCCGGGTCGTAGGCGATGCCGTTTTTGTCGTAATAATCCTTGACGGCGGCCTTAACGGCTTCTTCCGCCAGCACGGAACAATGCAGTTTGTGGGCCGGCAGACCCTCCAGCGCCTCCACCACGGCCTGGTTGGAGAGCTTGAGCGCCTCGGAAACGGGCTTGCCCTTGATCATCTCCGTGGCCATGGAGCTGCTGGCGATAGCCGAGCCGCAGCCGAAGGTGATGAACTTCACGTCGGTGACGATATCGTCCTTTATCTTCAGATAAATACGCATGATGTCGCCGCATTTGGCGTTGCCCACCTCGCCGATACCGTCGGCGTCTTCCATCGTGCCCAGGTTGCGCGGGTTCTTAAAATGATCCATTACTTTTTCGCTATATAACATGATTTTTCTTGCCCTCCTCCAGATCGTGCCAGATAGGGGAGATCTCCCGCAGATAGGAGACGACCTCCGGCACGGCTTTGATGATATATTCGACTTCCTCCATGGTGTTTTCCTCCGAAAGCGAGAGGCGCAGCGAGCCGTGAGCCACCTCATGCGGCAGGCCGATAGCCAGCAGCACGTGGCTGGGGTCCAGCGAGCCGCTGGTGCAGGCGCTGCCGGAGGAGGCGCAGATGCCTTTATCGTCCAGCAGCAGCAGCAGGGATTCGCCCTCTATGCCCTCGAAGCACATATTCACGTTGCCGGGCAGG
>CANQSW010000178.1 GCA_947626615.1 uncultured Peptococcaceae bacterium
AGCTCATCGTGCTGACCGAGCGGGAAATATTGGGGCGGCAGGCCAAAGCCAAACGCCGCGCCGCCGCCCGTGAGGCCGACATCAACACGTTTGTGGAGCTTGCCCCCGGCGATTACGTCGTCCACGTCAACCACGGCGTGGGCCGCTTTGCCGGCATCGAGCGCATCACGGCGGACGGCGTGGCCGCCGATTACCTGAAGATCGAATATGCCGCCGGCGACAAGCTGTTTATCCCGGTGGAGCAGATGCACCTGGTGCAGAAATATATCGGCAGCGACGCCGCCGCGCCCAAGCTGAACCGGCTGGGCGGCGCGCAATGGGAGAACACCAAGGCCAAGGTGCGCGCCTCGGTGAAAAATATGGCCGACGAGCTGCTGCGGCTCTACGCGATGCGGGAGCAGGCGCAGGGTTTCGCTTTCTCCCCCGACACGCCCTGGCAGCGCGAATTTGAGGACGCCTTTGAATACGAGGAGACCGACGGCCAGCTGCAGGCCATGGCCGAGATCAAGCGCGATATGCAGAGCCCCCGTCCGATGGATCGGCTGCTGTGCGGCGACGTGGGCTACGGCAAAACGGAGCTGGCCATGCGGGCCGCCTTCAAGGCCGTGCAGGACGGCAAGCAGGTGGCAATGCTATCCCCCACCACGCTGCTGGCCGAGCAGCATTATCAGAACTTCTGCCGCCGCTTTGCCAATTATCCCGTAAAGATCGCCCTGCTCAGCCGCTTTGTCAGCGCCCGGCAGCAGAAAGAGACGCTTAGCGGGCTGGCGGCCGGCCAGGTGGATATATTGATCGGCACGCACCGGCTGCTTTCCGACGACGTGCGCTTCAAGGCGCTGGGGCTTTTGGTCGTGGACGAGGAGCAGCGCTTCGGCGTGGCGCATAAGGAAAAGATCAAAAAGCTGAAAGGCGCGGTGGACGTGCTGACGCTTTCGGCCACGCCTATCCCCCGCACGCTGCATATGTCGCTGGTGGGTATGCGCGATATGAGCGTCATCACCACGCCGCCCCGCGACCGCCTGCCCGTGCAGACCTACGTTGTGGAGCACCAGCCGCGCCTGCTGAAAAACGCCATAGAGCGCGAGCTGGCGCGCGGCGGGCAGGTCTATTATATCTATAACAGCGTCAAAAGCATCGAGGAAAAGCAGGCGGAGCTGGCCGAGCTGCTGCCCAAGGCGCGCATTTTGGCCGCCCACGGGAAAATGACAGAGCGCCAGCTAAAGCCGATCATGTCAGACTTTCTGGCGGGCGAAGCCGACGTTCTGCTCTGCACCACCATCGCCGAATCCGGCCTGGATATCCCGAACGTGAACACGCTGGTGGTGGAAAACGCCGAGAATTTCGGTCTGGCGCAGCTCTACCAGCTGCGGGGGCGCGTGGGCCGCTCCAACCGGCAGGCCTACGCCTATTTCACCTATCGCCCCGGCAAAATGCTGCCGGAAGACGCCCGCCGCCGTCTGGCCGCCATACGCGATTTCACCCAGCTGGGCGCGGGCTTCAAGATAGCCATGCGCGATCTGGAGATACGCGGCGCGGGCAATATCCTCGGCGCGGAGCAGCACGGCCATATCGCGGCCGTCGGCTTCGACCTCTACTGCAAACTGATCAACGAGGCGATCGAGCAGGATCTGGGGCAGGAAGCGCCGCCCAAGCCCGCCGCCGAGACCAAGCTGGATCTGGGCATAGACGCCTTTATCCCGGACAGCTACGTGCGCGAGGGGGCGCTGAAATTCCAGATATACAATAAGATCGCGGCCTGCGAACAGCCGGAGGAGGCGGAGCGCCTGCTGCAGGAGCTGACGGAGCGCTTCGGGCCGCCGCCCCGGGCCGTACGCAACCTTTTCACCATTCTTACGCTGCGCAATCTGGCCGAGGCGCTCGCCGCCAAAGCGCTGACCGCGCCGCACCAGATACTGACGCTGAACCTCGGGCCCAAAAACCCCTTCGACGGGCAGGCCATGCTGCGGCTGGCCAACTTCTACGGCAAACGGCTGAAATTCTTAGGCAAGAAGGAGCTGCTGCTGCGGCTGGAGCTGGAAAATCGCGAAAACGACGCGCGGCTGGCCGAGATCAAGGCATTTTTGCAAAACTTGCTGGCGCATCTGGGCAAAACCCCGGCGGAAGATATTGCAAACCCCGGCCAAAAAGTGTAAAATAAAGGCTGTGGATTCGTTAGCACGCATAAGCTACAAAATTTTGCAGGAGGAAACGCTATGAAGAAAAAATCGATTCTGCTGTTGGCCCTCTGTCTGCTGCTCTCGGCTTTCGCCCTGACCGGCTGCGGCAAATCCGAACCCGCGGCGATGATCGTCAACGGCGTGGAAGTGCCGCAGGGCGTGATCAATTATTATCTTTACTACGGCAAGGATTATATGGCCAGCTTCGGCATAGACGTGAACGACGACGAATACGGCCCGCAGTATATGAGCCTGCTGGAGGAGCAGGCCGTCGATATCGCGACCGAGATCGCGGTGACCAAGAGCCTCGCCAAAGAAGCCGGGCTTACGATCGACAAAGCCACGCTGGACGACGCTATGGCCGAGGAAAAATCCTATTTCCTCGACGATACGGAATGGGAGGACGGGCTCTTCGCCTATCAGCTCACCGAGGCCGACGTGAGGTGGATACTGGAATATCAGCTGCTGGCGGCTGCGC
>CANQSW010000179.1 GCA_947626615.1 uncultured Peptococcaceae bacterium
TTGCAGAAAAAAAATCCCGCAGATCACGCTGACCTGCGGGATTTTTTTTTACTTTGTTCAGATCTGACGGGAACCCGGCTTATAGGCCACGCTGCCCGCCTTGCACATCGGGCAGTCGTCCGGCTGGAAGGTAGGAATATCCAGCGTGACCAACGATTTGAACGGCACGCCGAAGTCTACCCTGCCCCCGCTGCGGTTCACAAGAGAAGCCACACCGATGACTTCCGCGCCGGCCTGACGCACACATTCCATCAGCTCCTTCACCGAGCCGCCGGTGGTCACAACGTCCTCCAACACCAGAACTTTATCGCCCGGCTCCACTTTGAAGCCGCGGCGGAAGGTCATCACGCCATTTTCACGCTCGCCGAAGATGTTCTTCACGCCCAACGCTTTGGCCACCTCATAAGCCAGAATTATGCCGCCCGTAGCCGGCCCGGCCACCACCGTAGCACCCGCGTCGCGGAAATAATCGGCCAGCTGTTCGCACAGCGGCCCAGCCTCGTTGGGATATTGCAGCAGCTGGGCGCATTGCAGATACTTGGCGGCGTGCAGCCCCGAGGTCAAACGAAAATGGCCCTCCAGCAAAACGCCGGTGCGGGCGAAGATCTCCAAAACCTGTTCCTGCGTATACATAGAAAAGCTCCTCCTTAAAACGATAGATTTTGCGGCAAAGTATTGCCAGTCGCACGATTTTTCTTTATTTTACAAGAAAAAAACGCTAAAATCAAGAGGAAATGCGCGCAGACTGTCGAAAAGATATTTTGTTGCTGGAAAAAGTTTTTGGTTGTAATTTTTATAAAAGAAAGGATGAATTTTATGCAGAAAAGAACCTGGAAAATCGTTTTAGTCGCAGCCGTGCTGGCGTTGGCTCTGGCGCTCTGCGGCGCCTGCTCAAACGACCTGTTGAGCTTCTACAAAGTTTGTCAGGATCTCTCCGAGCAGCAGTATGTTGAACAGACCGGTACGCTGACTCTTGGCGTTGAAAGCGAAGACCTCTCCGACGTCTTTGTTTCGGCCGGCCTGCCCGCCGATCTGGTGGAAGATATCACGATCGATTACACCTCCAAGGCCGACCAGGAAAATATGCAGGTCGAGCTTGACAGCACCGTGGCCATTGCCGGCCAGAAGCTGCCGCTCAAACTTTATCTGGACGGCAACACGCTGTATTTCAACGGCTCTGAGGCTTTGGCTCTGTTTGCGGCCGTCTCCGGCGATACCGAATCCGAGCAGGTGCAGCTTAAAGCCGCGCAGGAGATCCTTGGCGGCGCCGGTATGCTGAAGATCAAGCTGATCGACGACTCTACCTGGGAAGAATCTCTTGCCGCCGCTGAGGAAATCGATTCCTCCTACGTGCAGGAGGCTATGAAGCTCGTCGAAGCCGTCAACAAAGCGTTCACCGATTTTGATACCGACGTTGTGACCGCTGCCGGCCAGACCTACACCCTCAAGCTCGACAACGCTGCCTGCGCCAAGCTGGTCGTTGATCTTTGCGCCTACGTTGTCAACAACGCCGACGCCATTGTTGACGCTCTGGGCGACTATGTCGACGCTTCCGTACTGTTCGCCGATGACGAAAAGCAGGATATGAAGGGTATGCTGGACGAGTTCGCTACTGCCTGCGAGGGCGGCGTTGGCTCTGAAGATATCAACGTGCTGCAGAGCGAGCTGACCTCTTGGCTGACTGCTGAAGATATGCCCAAGTTTGATTTTGATTATACGCTCACCAAAAACAGCGCTTCTACCTACAACGAAAACTACGTGTGCAAATTCGTTGTGCCCGAGGCGTTTACAGGTATCTCCGATATCACTTTGACGCTCGAGGATAAATGCCGTATCACCACTCCCAGCTCTCTGACGATCAATATCCCGGCTACGGCCACCGATTTTGACAAGGTGCTGGCAGATTACCGCGCCAGCCACAAGCCGGCGCAGGTTTACGCCACCATTTTCCTGAGCGACGACGAAATGTTCTATGGCAAATATTATGACTTCCCGATGCTGAGCGATTCCGGCTTCATTACCCCCGGCGTTCGCGTCATCGACAACACCACCTATCTGCCTCTGCGCTCTATCGGCGAGGCTTGCGGTGAAGACGTTGCCTGGGACAGCGCCAAAAAGCAGGCTTATGTGCTGCAGGGCGAAGAGAAGATCTACGTCAACGGCTTTACCGACGCCAAGGTCGGCCGCTCCTATCTGAAGGTGCGCGACTTTGAGAAGCTGGGCTACACCGTTGATTATCAAGACGGCATCGTAACTCTGACGAAATAAACCGCTGCGTCGATTGACACAACACCAGCCTAAAAGCAAAGGAGAGAGCCCCGGCTCTCTCCTTTTTACTGTCTGAAGGCTTTTTTCAGAAAATTCCTTATCGCCGCCGGCAGCTTGATATAATATACCTTCATCGCCAAACCTCCTTATCTGGCCGCACCTATAAAATATATATACGGCCGGGAGGAAAAATGTTAGTTGTCCGCCAGAAATTTTTTGATATCTTCGGCCATTTCGTCGGTGGAACAGCATTTCACCGGCAAATCGGGCAGCGCGGCCAAAAAAGCCTGGCCGTATTTTTGCCGCCAAATACGCTGATCCAGCACGCAGCAGACCCCGCGATCCTCCCTGCTGCGGATCAGGCGGCCAAAGCCCT
>CANQSW010000180.1 GCA_947626615.1 uncultured Peptococcaceae bacterium
AAGCAGCCCGTCGCCGCCGCCACGCCGTCATAGCGTTCTGTCTCTGCTTTGGCGGCGTGGCGGCGGCGACGGGCTGCTTCGGCCATTTCCAAAACGTCGCCAAATGGGACCGAACCGTGGTCGGCACGAAATACGAACAGGCGACGGCGGAGATAAACGTGACCGCAGCAGCAGCCGACGGCGCGCTAACGGTCTGCGCCGCGGCGGCCGATCCCACCGTGCCCCCCTATAGCGAGATAGAGACCCTCGGCATCGCCGCCTATAAGATAACCGACGCGGCCGGCAGCGTCGTCAGCGCTGGAGAGAATACCGAACCGGCCGATTTTAGCGGCGGCACGGCAGAAATAACGCTCCCGGCGGCGGAGCTTTTCAGCGGCTCGCAGAACAGCGTCCGCCCCACAGGAGAGGAGAGCACGCCGGGCGATTTTACGGGAGTCTGCCTCACAGGGGAGAAGACTGACCCGGGCGATTTTGCCAGCAGCGCGGCGGAGCTTAGCGGCGGCGAATATACGCTGGTGATAACCGCTTTCGTCGGCGCGGCCAAAGCCGATCAGCCGCTCCTGCTCGAAGGCACTTGGGAGTGTTCATTCACACTCCCGGCAGCAGCCGCCCAATAACCAAACCGCCCAATAACAGAAAAACGGCCCGAAGGGCCGTCGCTCATAAAACAGTATAGCCGTGAAACGACGCAAGGGGCTGCTCCTTTTGGTGAGCGGCCCCTTGCGCATGCAGATTTTCGCCGAATTTACGGAGTTGTTTTCCGTACATCGCTGTACGGGGAGGCAACATTCTACCTCCTCATTGTCGGCTCTGTAATTCTTCTAATCCATGACAACCTTTACAGTCAGATTGTCATTTAAGTCTGTGACTTTCTAATCGGAAACCATGCACAGACACATGGCGCCGATAATTAAGATAGCCATGATTTTTATTACACGCATCTTGGCCGCTTTCTTTTTGCGTGGCTTGGCTTTCCTTTTTTGAAACCGGTTGACCAAGCAAACAGCCAGTTTATCGATTACTGTTTTTAGTAGAGAATCGAGAAGCTACTTGCCCCAAGTGCAAAGCACTGAGGCGATTCCTTTCGTATTATGCATACTACTTGTTCAGTTTGTTACACCGCTATTACGGAGGCTACATCATTTCTGTGTAGCTCTTATGGTCGCCCATAAGTTCAGACTGTGCCTTCATCCGCTTGGGATGCTCCGTGTCCAGTCGTTACACCTTCCCGTTAAGGGCTTGGCTCGGCGTTTTCTGCTACTTAATATTATCATATTTTTAAGAATTTTGCACCATAGATTACATAAGAAACCCGGGCCGTCCGTTTTTTATTCACCCCGCCGGAGCATCAGCTCTTTGGCTTCTTTGCCCGTCAGGTGTTCGACGCTGAACTCCAGCATACATAGCAGCGGCAGCTCTTTTTCGATTAACTCCGCGCGGCGCGCCGCCGTATCCTCCGGCGCATAGCGCCGCGCCAGCTTCTCTATCGCGGCTCTAACTTCCCGCGGCTCTGTCAGCACGCGCACGCGGCCAAACGCGATCACGCTGCGAAAATACGTGGTGTATTCCGCCGGCACGACCTGATCCTGCGCGACCACGCAGAACGAAGCCTTGGCCTCGCGGCGCACGGCGTCCAGCTTGTGCCCGCTTTTGGCGCAATGAAAATAAATTTTGCCGTCCGCGTAAACGTAGCTTAACGGCACGGCGTAAGGGTAGCCGTCGTCGCCCAAAACAGCCAGCACCCCGGAGGTGCCTCCGGCCAGTATCGCTTCCGCTTCGGCCGGCGGCAGCTGCTGCTTGGCCCGCCGCATCGGTCTGAACATATGTATCCCTCCTTTGGCCGCTTACACCGCTTCCGGCCCTTCCGGGTAATTCAGCGGGTGTTCGCGGGCAAAATTTATCTCCGTGTGGCGCAGATACATGGTACAGGCGCCGCTGGCCAGCAGCTGCCCGCGCGCGTCGAAGATATCGCCCTCGCAGACGCCGAAATGCTCGCCCCGACTGAGCTCTCGCCCCTCGGCCATAAGGAAGCCCGCGGCGTCCACGCTGAAGAAGTTGATGCTCATCTGCGCGGTGACGCTGAATTCGCCCATGGAAAGCGACGTTTTGCCCATAGTCGGGTCCATCACCACAGCCAGCCAGGCCGGCTCCAACTGGCCGTAGGCGTCGAAATGGCGCGGCAGCAGCGGCATTTTGCCGCGGCAGAAGCCCCGGCGGTATTCCGTCACCGTGATGTCCTCGGCGTAGAAAAGATTCTCGTTTTCGTTCATATACAGGCGTTTGCCCTCCCAGTCGGAGGCGGCAAAGCACGGGCGCAGGCCCGCGATCTCCGCGTGCAGGTCGGCCCGCTCGCCCGGCCAGACGGGGAACTCCCGCGCCAGCTCGTGCGTGGCGGTCGGCTTGGGCAGCTGCCGGTAATCTATTTCTTTGTCCAGCAGCAAAAACGTCGTAACGCCGGAGACCACCAGCTTATTATCGGCCGAGCGCGTTTCCACGTCGTAAGAGGCGACGTGCCGGTCGCGGTGCTTCTCGGTGGCGTAGATATCCACCAGCCCACGCCCCACGCCGCGGCAATAATTCATCGTCAGCTCGGTTATCCGCACCTCCTGCCCGTAGGAGCGCGCCGCCTTGCCCCCGGCGA
>CANQSW010000181.1 GCA_947626615.1 uncultured Peptococcaceae bacterium
CCGCGCACGCTGAAAAAACGACAATACCGCTGCGGGCGGCGGCAGGGCGGATCTCCGCCGGGCTGCTGGTGCCGTATCCGCCGGGTATCCCTGCCGTGGGGCTGGGCGAGGTCATCTCCGCCGAGCTGGTGGAGGCTCTGGAGCAGTTTGCCGCGGCGGGCGGCCACGTGCAGGGCCTGCGGGAAGGTTTGGTCGTGGTCGTGAAATAAAATAGCAGGCAAAACAGGGCTGCCCTCGTTAGAGGGCAGCCCTGTTTTTACTGTGTTGGAATGTTGGCGAAAAAGAGCATTTGGAGGTTGACATAGCTGCCTGTAAAAAGTTAGCAGCGCCGCGGCGGCGTCGAGAGCGCGCTTGCCAGCGAACAGCCGGAGTAAGCATGACTTTTTGCGGAAAAGGAGCGGCAGTCCGCCAGCGCCGCCGTGATTTTGAAAAAATCGCGGCAAGCCATAAGGACTTGCCGTACTTCCAAACGAGGCAGCGTTAATTGTTTGCTGTTTTACCATTTCAGCGCCCGCCGTTGGAAGACAAGACAGGCACAATCCCGCAAAAAGTTGGTAGCGCTGCGGCGGCGTCGAGAGCGCGCTTGCAAGCGAACAGCCGCAGCAAGCGTGACTTTTTGCGGAAAAGGAGCGGCAGTCCGCCAGCGCCGCCGTGATTTTGCAAAAATCGCGGCAAGCTATAAGGACTTGCCGCGACGTGGTGGGCCATTCAGGACTACCCTTACGGGTATCCCTCGCGATTCCAATCAGCCGGCGCGTTTCACGCTTGGCTTCTTGGGCGCTCGGTATCTCACCTGCAGGTTCTCGCCCTGAATGTTGGCAATAAAACAGGGATACCCTCTAGCGAGGGTATCCCTGTTTTGGTGGGCCATTCAGGACTCGAACCTGAGACCGACCGGTTATGAGCCGGTGGCTCTAACCAACTGAGCTAATGGCCCGGGTATAATTAAAGCAACTGTTCGGATGAGCAGTTGCTTTAATCGTATGGCTCCCCGAGTTGGATTCGAACCAACAACCCCTCGGTTAACAGCCGAGTGCTCTACCGTTGAGCTATCGAGGAATAAAATCGCTTGCGACAGCATCTAACAAGCAATAATTATTATAGCCAACGTGCGGGGTTTTGTCAACAGATTTCTTTAACTTTTTGGCCTTTTTGGCGACTTTTTTCGCCGCTTATTCCGGCTTGGCGGCGCGGTAGCCGTGGCTGAAGCCCTTGTCGTAGAGCTTGGAGAGGGCGTATTCGTCGCCCAGAAAGCGGCCGACGGTCACCAGCGCGGTGCGGCCGATTTTCGCGTTCTTCACCTTCTGCGCGATGTCGGCCAGCGTCCCCACCACCTGCTTTTCCTCCGGCCAGGAGGCTTTGTAGACCACGGCGGCGGGCGTATCGGCGGGGTAGCCCACGAGCAGGCGGTTTACCAGCTCGTCGATCATGTGCACGCTCAAGAAGATGATCATGGTGGCGTTGATCTTGGCGAGGTTTCTGATATCCTCGGCCTCCGGCACGGGCGTGCGGCCCTCCATGCGGGTGAGTATCACCGTCTGGCTGACCTCCGGCAGCACGTATTCCTTTTTCAGCGCGGCGGCGGCGGCGCAGAAGGAGCTGACGCCGGGAGTGACGCGGAAGGGTATCCCCGCCGCCTCCAGAATATCCATCTGCTCGCGGATCGCGCCGTAAATGGAGGGGTCGCCGGTGTGCAGGCGCACGACGCGCTTGCCTTTGGCGTGGCGGTCTTTAATCACGGCGATGACCTCGTCCAGGTTCATGCCGGCGGAATCGAAGATCTCGCAGTCGGGGCGGCAATAATCCAGCAGCTTGGGGTTGACCAGGCTGCCGGCGTAGATGACCACGTCGGCGGCCGCCAACAGATGCATGCCGCGCACGGTGATAAGCTCGGGGTCGCCCGGGCCCGCGCCCACGATGTTGACCAAATTGGCAGTTAGCTCAGACATATACAGTCTCCTTTCTCTTTTGGGGCAGAATTTTTAGAGCGCGGCGAACACCTTATCCACCGCGGCGATAGTTTCGTCCAGAACGGCGCGGTCGTGCGCCAGCGAGGGGAACCAGGCCTCGAATTGCGAGGGGGCGAGCAGCACGCCCTCTTTCAGCATACCCTCGAAGAAGCGTTGATACAGCGCCGTATCGCAGGTCATCACGTCGGCGTAGCAGGCGACGGGCCGCGGCGTGAAGAACAGGCAGAACATGGTGCGGCAGCGCGAGGTGACGGCCGGTATCTGGTGCTTATGGATAAGTTTGGTTATCGCGTCGTCCAGATAAGCCGTGTTTTCCAGCAGCCGCGTGTAGCAGGAGGGGTCGTCGCGCAGGCGGGAGAGCGCCGCGATGCCGGCCCGCATGGCCAGCGGGTTGCCGGAAAGCGTGCCGCCCTGATAGACCGGGCCGATCGGCGATACCAGGCGCATCAGCTCCAGCCTGCCGCCATAGCAGCCGACGGGCAGGCCACCGCCGATGATCTTGCCGAAGCAGACCATGTCCGGCTGCACGCCCCAGACCCCCGCCGCCGAATGATAGCCGACGCGGAAGCCGGTTATCACCTCGTCGAAGATCAGCACCACGCCGTAGGCGTCGCAAAGCTCGCGCACGCGCTTGAGATACCCCTCGGCCGGGGCGACCACGCCCATGTTG
>CANQSW010000182.1 GCA_947626615.1 uncultured Peptococcaceae bacterium
ACCACCAGTCCTGTTTCGTACAGAACTGGTGGCCTAAAATTTTACTTTTTGTGTCTACAAACTATTGACTATTTCAGGCCGAAGCCCGTTCCTCTCTCATTTGCGTTCTTCAACAGCGGCGCCGCAATTATTTCTGCAGTTTCATGGAGCCGGTCTGGTTGAAGCGAACGTGCCAGGACAGAGCCTCCTCCAGAATATGAGGAGTATGAGCCTTGCCGTCCGGGCAAGCGGCCAGAGCGCGATTGTAATAATCGAGCAGCATCGGCTTGTAATCCGGGTGAGCGCAGTTGTTGATGATCTCCAGAGCTCTTTCTCTGGGGGCCAGGTTGCGCAGGTCGGCAACGCCCTGTTCGGTGACGATCACGTTCACGTCATGCTCGGTGTGGTCGATATGAGAGCACATCGGCACGATGGAGGAGATGTCGCCGCCCTTGGCGGTGGAAGCGGTCATGAAGATGGAGATATAAGCAGCGCGGGTGAAGTCGCCGGAGCCGCCAATACCGTTCATCATTCTGGTGCCCATGATGTGGGTGGAGTTCACATGGCCGTAGATGTCGACTTCGATAGCGGTGTTCATGGAGATAACGCCGATACGACGAGCGACTTCAGGGTTGTTGGAGATCTCCTGCGGACGCAGAACGATGGTCTTCTTATATTTCTCTACGTTCTCTTTGAAGCGTTTCAGGCCGTCTTCGGAGGGAGTCAGCGAAGTGCCGGAAACAGCCACGAACTTGCCGGCGTCGATCAGGTCGAGAGCGCCGTCCTGAATAACTTCGGAATAGAAGGTCAGGCCTTCCAGGTCGGAATTAACGAAACCGGCCATAACGGCGTTGGCTACGCCGCCCACGCCAGACTGCAGGGGCAGCAGGTTCTTCGGCAGACGGCCGGCCTTAACTTCGCCCTCGAAGAACTTAACGATGTTGTTGGCCATAGCCTGCTCGGTCTCGGTGATCGCGGGCAGCGGGCGAACCTTATCGGTGATGTCGGTCACAACGATAGCGGCGATGCGATCCGGGCCGCATTCAATGTAAGGAGTACCGATGCGGTCGCCGGTGTGGTAGATCGGGATCTCGCGGCGGTTCGGCGGATCCAGCGGGGTGTAGATGTCGTGCATACCTTCCATAGCCTCGGGCTGGGAGGTGTTGACTTCTACGATGACCTTCTTGGCCATCTTAACGAACGTCGGAGAAGAGCCGACGGACGTGGTGGGTACCAGGTTGCCCTCTTCGGTGATAGCGCAGACCTCGACCAGAGCGATGTCAACGTCGCCCATAAAGCCATAGCGGGTGTCCTGAGGAGCAACGGAGAGGTGCTGATCGTTATAGAGAACACCGTTCTCGCCCTTGGTATTCAGAGCGTTTCTCATATCGTTGTTGGTCTGATAGGGGCTTCTCTTGTAAACAGCGCCCACGGCAGCCAGGCCGTCCAGCTCAGGGCCAACAGAAGCGCCGGTCAAGATCTGAACCTTGATCTTCTCGCCGGCTTTAACTCTCTCGGCCAGCGCCAGCGGCACGGCCTTCGGATAACCGGACGGGGTGAAGCCGGAGCAGCCGATGGTGTCGCCGTCTTTGATCAGCTTGGCGGCTTCCTCAGCGGTAACGACTTTCTTCAGCAGTTCCTTACATCTGATTCTGTGTTCATAATCCATAACACAATACCTCCATAAAATTTGATAAAATTATGTCCTTATGATGTTCTCAGAGCATAAAACATCATAATACCTTGAGACTATTATACTCTATAAATCTGCAAAAATAAAGAGTTTTTCTTATGAAAAATATTTAGAATTATTGCGGGAAATATATGGTTTTCGCCCGTTTCCTGTGCTATAATAAATCATTAGCCAATTTTTGCGCAAAAACTTTGCCTGCCGGGGCCTGTTCAAGCGAGTCTGCCCCGGCGTTGGAGGAGATAATATGACGGAGGATAAGCCGCTGCTGCTGCAAAACGCGTCGTATTACGCGGAAGGCCGCTTCCGCCCCGGCCATTTGCTGCTGGCGGGCGGGCGCGTCGCCGCGATATACGACGAGCTGCCGCCGGAGCTGGCCGCGGACGCCGATATAGAGCGTTATGACGCGGCGGGCCGGCTGGTGCTGCCGGGCTGTGTGGATACGCACGTCCACGTGCGCGAGCCGGGCGCCCCGGAAAAAGAGGATTTCCTGACGGGTACGGCGGCGGCGCTGGCAGGCGGCGTCACGACTATCTGCCAGATGCCGAACGTAAACCCGCTGCCGCACGATCTGCCGAGCCTTGCCATAAGCCAGGCGGCCGCGCTGGATAAGGCTCTTTGCAACGTAGCGTTTTACGCCGCGGCCGGGGCGGACGATACGGCCGAATTTGCCGCGCTGGCGGCGGCCGGGGTCTGCGGCCTGAAGACGTTTTTGCAGCCGGGTGTTCCCGGCGAGCCGCAGTATATCACCGTGGCGCAGGGCGACGGCGACCGCGAGCTTGACAAGCTGCTGACGGCGGCCAAGGCGGCGGGGCTGCGCTGCTTCTTCCATTGCGAGGATTACGCTCTGATCGGCAGGCTGGAGCAGGAAGCGCACACGGCCGGCCAAGAGGGCTATGATTTCCATTATAAAACGCGGCCGGACGA
>CANQSW010000183.1 GCA_947626615.1 uncultured Peptococcaceae bacterium
GGGATACCGCTCCAGTTGGACAAAACCTGCGCGATCTGCGGCACGTCCACCACGTTATCGCCTTTGACGCTTTCCTTCTGCCAATCGGCGCGCCGCTGCTCCAGCTCGGCCTTCAGGTCGCGCTCGGCGTCGCGCCATTTGGCGGCTTCTTCAAATTTCTGCGCGCCCACGGCGGCGTTTTTCTCTTTAACGGCGGCCTCCAGACGGCTCTCCAGCTCGCGCACGTCCAGCGGGGCGGTCTGCCCGGCCAGATTCACCATGGCGGCGGCCTCGTCCATCAGGTCGATAGCCTTATCCGGCAGGAACCTGTCCGGCAGATAGCGCATCGAGAGCGTCACCGCCGCTTTGATCGCCTTGGGCGTTATTTTAACGCCGTGGTGCGCCTCGTAGCGGTCGCGCAGGCCCTCCAGAATGGCGATAGCCTCCTCCTCGTTCGGCTCGTTCACCATCACGGGCTGGAAGCGCCGCTCCAGCGCCGCGTCTTTTTCGATATGCTTGCGGTATTCGTCGATGGTGGTGGCGCCGACGCATTGCAGCTCGCCCCGCGCCAGCGCCGGCTTCAGGATATTGGCCGCGTCGATAGCGCCCTCCGCGCCGCCCGCGCCGATCAGGGTGTGCAGCTCGTCGATAAAGAGGATCACCTTGCCGCTTTTCTTGACCTCCTCCATTACCTGCTGCAGGCGCTCCTCAAATTCGCCGCGATATTTCGCCCCGGCCAGCAGGGTGGAAATATCCAGCGACACCACGCGCTTGTCCGCCAGCGTCTGCGGCACGCTGCCCTGCGCGATGCGCTCGGCCAGCCCCTCGGCGATAGCCGTTTTGCCCACGCCGGGTTCGCCGATCAGCACCGGGTTATTCTTCGTGCGGCGGGAAAGTATCTGCACCACGCGCTGAATCTCGTTTTCCCGCCCAAGGACGGGGTCTAACCGCTCCTGCTTGGCCAGAGCCGTCAGGTCGCGGCCGTATTTGGCGAGCATACCGCCCTCGCCGGCCGCCTTGCCGTCCATATCCGGCAGGCCGTTTGCGCCGCCCGCCGCCTGCTGCGCCACGGGCTTATAGCCCAGCGACCGCATAATGGCGTCGATCACGGCGTTGGCCTGCAGGCCGCGCTCCTGCAACAGGTTGACGGCGCTGTTCGCCCCCTGCAGCACGCCCAGCAGCAGATGTTCCGTACCGATATAATTTACGCCCATTTTCTGCGCCGTGCTTTTGGCCAGCTCCAGCGCCTGCTTCGTCTCCGGCGCGAAGTCCTGATTATCCACCGGGGCCGCGCCGGTGCGGAACTCCGCCTCCAGCGCCGCCTGCGTTACGCCGATCTGGCGCAGCACCTGCGCCCCCAGGCTCTCCTCCATTTTCAATATGCCCCACAGCAAATGGCGGCAATCTACCTCCTGTTCGCCGCAATGCCGCGCGATCTTGCACGCCCAAAGCATGGCTTCGCGCGCTCTTTCCGTATATAAGCTGCTCATCAGCAATACCCCCTTTATACCTATCTATTTTTATCAGAGTTTTTCAGCGTTCAGTTCGTTTGGCCCGCGATATACTGCCGCGCCAGCTTAGCCCGCAGCGCGTCGCGCTCCGGCGGCGTCAGCTCCCGCCCCGCCGTCGTCAGCAGAAACGGCGTCTGCACGGAAAGCAGCAGCAGGTTCAGCTCGCGCCAGTCTATCCGGCTGCAAAAGCCCATAGCCAGCCCCAGGCGCACCCAGGATATCTGCTCCATGGCCTCCTTGCCCGTCAGAAGATGCGCGAAGCTCAAAGCGCCGACCGCGCGGCCTATTTTATCCTCCAGCCAGTCGCGGCGGTTGGCCCGCAGCCATTCTCTGGCCTGTAGCTCCTGCGCGATGACCTCCTCCACCAGCTGACGCAGCCGCCTGATGATCTCGTCTTCGGCGTAGCCCAGCGTCACCTGATTGGAGATCTGGAACAGGCTGCCCCGGCTCTCGCTGCCCTCGCCGTAAACGCCGCGCACCGTGAGCCCGGCCTGTGAGAGCTGCCGGAAAATGCCGTCCAGCTTGCCCAAAAGCTGCAGAGCCGGCAGGTGCAGCATCACCGAGGCCCGAAGGCCCGTGCCCAGATTGGAGGGGCAGGCCGTCAGATAGCCCAGGCGGTTATCGTAGGCGAAATCCAGCTTTTCGGCCATTTTATCGTCCAGCGCGGAGAGCAGCTGCCAGGCGGCCTCCGGCTGGAAGCCGGGCAATATCGCCTGCATACGCAGGTGATCCTCCTCGTTCAGCATCACGGCCAGAGTCTGCGCCGCGTTCACCGCCAGAAAGCGCCCCTGCGTGTGCTGCAAAATGTCGCGGGAGAGCAGGTGCTTTTCCAGCAGCACGCCGCGCTCGCGCTCCAGCAATTCATCGAGGCGCAGCACTTGCCAGCCTTCTTTTTCCGGCAGAGCCGCCGCGGCCTCCTGCCCCAGCTGCGCCGCCTCCGCGTCGTCCAGACGATTCGGGAAGGGCCGGCCCGCCAGATTGCGCGCCAGCCGCAGGCGGGTGGAGACGACTATCTGCCTATCGTCCTGCGGCTCCACCCAGGCCACGTAAGGCAGGGTGGTGATCGCCGCCGCGTTGTTTGCC
>CANQSW010000184.1 GCA_947626615.1 uncultured Peptococcaceae bacterium
GGGCGGCGGCACGCTGGAGGTGCTGGCGAAAAACGCCGGGCTGATCGCCGCGCGCGCCGTGCCGATCGAGGTGAGCCGCATCTGCAACCTTAATTTGGACTATACCAGGCGGCGTATCGCCGAGCTGGGGCTGGCCGATACCACGGCCACCGACGATTATCGCGAGCTTATCAACGACCCGGCGGTCGATATCATCGTCGAGCTTATCGGCGGTATCCACCCGGCGCTGGAAATGGTGACGGCGGCCTTGAACGCGGGCAAATCCGTGGTGACGGCGAACAAGGATCTGGTGGCTTCGCACGGCGCGGAGCTTTTCCGTCTGGCCCGGGAAAAGGGCGCGGATTTCTTTTTCGAGGCCAGCGTGGCGGGCGGTATCCCGATATTAAAAGCCCTGAAGGACAGCCTGGCGGCCAACAATATCGTGGAGATAATGGGCATAGTCAACGGCACCACCAATTATATACTCTCGCAAATGGCGGCGGGCGGCGCGGATTTTCAGCCCTGCCTCCGCCGCGCGCAGGAGCTGGGCTATGCCGAGGCCGACCCCACCAACGACGTCGAGGGCTTCGACGCGGCCCGCAAAATGGCCATATTGGCTTCTATCGCGTATAACACCAACGTCACCGAAGACATGGTCTACGTGGAGGGTATCTCCAATATCAGCAAGTTCGACATCGCCTACGCCGCCCAGCTTGGCTATACTATCAAGCTGGTGGGGCTGGCCAAACCGGCGCCGGCCGGGCCGGACGCTATCGTCGTCTGCGTCTATCCGCTGATGATCGCCAAGGATCACCCGCTGGCGGCGGTGAACGACGCTTTCAACGCCGTGTTCGTGGAGGGCGACGCGCTGGGCCAGTCGATGTTCTACGGCCGGGGCGCGGGGGCTATGCCCACGGCCAGCGCCGTGGCGGGCGACGTCATCACCGCGGCGAAAAAGATAGTAAACAACACCCGGGGCGTTTCCGGCCTGCGCTTTTTCGAGCATAAGCGCGTGCTGCCGATCGGCGAATGTGTGAACAAATATTACGTGCGCCTGATGGTGCAGGATAAGCCGAAGGTGCTGGCGCAGATAGCCGACGCATTTGCCAGCAGCGAGATAAGTCTGGATTCTGTGATCCAGAAGCGCGTTATGGATAGCGGCCTGGCGGAGATCGTGCTGATAACCCACAAGGTGAAGGAGGCCAGCCTGCAGGAGGCGATAGCCAGAGTAGACCGCCTTTCCTGCGTGGACACCGTGGCCAGCCTGATCCGCGTAAACGGCGATTAACCTGGATTTGGGAGAGTTTTTATGCTGCAAGAGGTAAATATCAGAGTGCCGGCCACCACCGCCAACATGGGCGCGGGGTTCGACACCTTCGGCATGGCGTTCGCCATGTATAACACGGTGGCGCTGAAGCGTATACCCGGCCACGCGATACGGCTGGAAAACGTAGGCGAACACACCAAGACCATGGAGCAGGTGAAGGAGAACCTGACGATACGGGCGGCCCGTCTGGTGTTCGACACGGTGGGCGAGCCCTTCGCCGGGCTGGAGTTCAAAACGTACAACGTGATACCCGTGTCCCGGGGGCTCGGCAGTTCTTCGGCCGGCATCGTGGGCGGGCTGGTGGCGGCCAACCGCCTGCTGGGCGACCCGTTGGCGAAAACGCAGCTGCTGGAGCTGGCCGTGGCGCTGGAGGGCCATTCCGATAACGTCGCCCCGGCGCTTTACGGCGGCTTCGTTTCCTCCTGCCAGAGAGACGGCAAGACCGTGGCGCTGAAGCTGACGCCGCCGCCGCAGCTGGCCGCCGTCGCGGCGATACCGGATTTTTATTTATCCACCAGCAAGGCGCGCAAAATTTTGCCCGCCGAGGTTTCCCGCGCAGACGCGGTGCATAACATACAATGCGCTTCGATGATGGTGGGCGCTATGGCTACCGGCGATCTGGAGCTTTTTGCCGCCGCGTTTGACGACAGATTGCACCAGGAGCAGCGCTATCGCCTGATCAAAGGGGCGAAAAGAGTGCTGCGGGCGGCCAGAAACGCGGGCGCTATCGCGGCGGGGCTTTCCGGCGCGGGGCCGACGCTGATCGCCTTCATAGATACGCGGGACGACCGGGCCGAGCAGATCAAAAAGGCCATGCGGCGCGCCTGGGAGTTCGCGGGCGTTACGGCGCGGACGGTTCTGCTGGAGCAGGATAATCAGGGGGCGCAGGATTGCTGACGCGCCGCCCGCTTCATAAACTGATAAGAGAAAAAGCGGGGCTCGCTTTGGCGGGTCTTCTTAGGAGGCAGATATATGGCATTGATCGTACAGAAGTTCGGCGGCAGCTCCGTCGCTGATTTGGCGAGGATACGCAACGTGGCGCGGCGGGTGGCCCGCACGGTGGACGCGGGCAATCAGGTGGTGGTGGTGCTTTCCGCTATGGGCGATACCACCGACGACCTGATCAAAATGGCGCGGGAGATCACGCCGTACCCCTCCGAGCGCGAAATGGATATGCTGCTGACCACCGGCGAGCAGCAGAGCGTGGCTTTTCTGGCCATAACGCTGAACGCGATGGGCTATAAGG
>CANQSW010000185.1 GCA_947626615.1 uncultured Peptococcaceae bacterium
GTCAACCCTTTTGCCGCAATATTCCCTTAGGCGGGGAGATTTTTTGCGCCCGGGGGCGGAATTTTGCCGCCGGCCAAAAGGAAAAGCGGCCGCAAAGGCGAATACCCTTTTACTATTTTAAGAAGGAAACCGGGGAGTGAGCGAAATGAAAAGATCGTGGGCTATTCTGCTGGCGCTGCTGTTGATCTTCGGGCTGACGGCCGCTCCGGCGGCGGCGGATACGGGCGGCAAGCTGATCGCGCTGACGTTCGACGACGGCCCCGGCCCCTATACCGCCCGCCTGCTGGACGGGCTGGCGGAGCGCAACGCCAAAGCGACGTTTTTTCTGGTGGGCAACCGCGTGAACGGTTATGCCGCCACGGTGAAGCGCGCCTTTGCGGAGGGCCACCAGATCGCCAATCATTCGTTCAACCACGCCAATTTGGCGAAGCTCTCCGCCGACAGCGCCGCCAACCAGATCAAGCAGACCAACGCTAACCTGGCCGGTATCCTGGGCGACGGGCTGACGTATCTGGTGCGCGCGCCTTACGGCAGCATCAACGACAAGGTCCGCACCGCCGCGGCCGCCCCGCTGATCCAATGGTCGGTGGACCCGCAGGACTGGAAGGACCGCGACGCGGAGATCGTGAAAAACCGCGTGGTAAACAGCGCCAGCGACGGCGCGATCATTTTGCTGCACGATATACATTCCACCAGCGTGACCGGCGCTCTGGCCGCTATCGACGCTCTGCAAAAGCAGGGCTATGAGTTCGTCACCGTGCGGGAGCTGTTCCGCCGCCGGGGCGTGGCCATGAGCAGCGGCACCACCTATTACAGCTGCAAGCCCAATGGCACAGACCTTGGCCCGGTGACCGCCCCCGTGTTCACGGAGAGCGAGGCGGACGGACGGCTGCAAATAACGCTGGCCGCCCAGCCCGGCGCGGCCGTTTACTATTCGCTGGACGGGCCGGAGGTATACTTTGGCGGCACAAAATATACCGGGCCTTTTGAGGTCGAAACGCCCTGCACCGTCTGGGCGCTGGCGGCCTACGATCTGAACGGCAGCAGAAGCCCCGTCGCCGTGCGGGAATTCACCCAGCCGACGACGCAGCCCCCGCTTATACAGGCGGCGGACGGCCTGCTGACGCTGAGCTGCCCCACGCCGGGCGCGGCCATTTATTACACGCTGGACGGCACGCCGGCCACACCGGCGGCGACTCTCTACACCGAACCGGTGGCGCTTGCTCCCGGCGTTATCATCAACGCCTGCGCCGCCGCGCCGGGCTGCTATGCCAGCGGCAGCGTGCGCGCCAATTATACCGCGCGGGGCAATCTCTTTGGCGACGTTTACCCCGGCAGCTGGTATTATGAAGCGGTCGACCAGGCCGCGGCGGCCGGGCTGCTGCACGGCGTGGCTGATAACTGCTTTGCACCGCAGCAGCAGATGACGCGGGCGGAGCTGTTGACCGCGCTGTACCGTTATGCCGGCGAAGAAGCGACCGACGCGGAGCTGGCCGCCTGCCCATACAGCGACGCCTCCGCCGCCAGCTATTATTTCGACGCGGCCTGCTGGGCCGCAGCCAGAAATATCACCCATATCTACGCGGGCGATAAGCTCTGCCCGGCCGAACCGCTCACCCGGCAGGAGCTGGCCTGCCTTTTGACCGATTTTCTGGCCTATCGCAGCGTGGCGCTGCCGGAAGCTGCCGCGGCGCCGGAATTTACCGACGCGGCCGCTATCGCCCCCTGGGCGGCCGAGGCCGTGCCGCGGGCGGCCGCCTGCGGGCTGATGCAGGGCAACGAAACGCGCGCTTTTATGCCCGCCGCCGTGGTGACGCGGGCCGAGGGCGCGGCGATATTGCTGCGTTTACAAAACGTCGAGCAGAACGCGGCTGGCGCAGCCGTGGAATAAAACGCACTCCCCCGCAGGCTTGAGCTGACGGGGGAGTTTTTCTGCCGAAAGCGCAGTAAATTTGCCGCAGAACATAAAAATCGCGGCGAACCAAAAAGGCCCGCCGCAATATGGTCGAGGTATTCTTATGGAATTTCGTGAAAACGTAGTAAGATAGAAGGTTTGCCAGCGCGCGCAGCGTACAATAGCACAAAAAGTTGGTAGCGGCAGCGAGTCGTCGCGAGGGCGTTTACAACCGAGCAGACAAGCCAAGCGTGACTTTTTGCGAAAGAGGAGCGGCGACGGAGCAACCGCCCGGCGATTTTGCCGCATAACATAAAAAATCGCGGCGAACCCAAAAGGCCCGCCGCGACGTGGTCGAGGGGTTCTTATGGAATTTCGTGAAAACGCAGTAATGAGGGCATTGCCAGCGCGTGCGCACAATATTGTAAAAAGTTGGTAGCGACAGCGAGTCGTCGCGAGGGCGTTTACGACCGAGCAGACGAGCCGAGCGTGACTTTTTGCGAAAGAGGAACGGCGACGGAGCAACCGCCCGGCAATTTTGCCGCATAACATAAAAAATTGCGGCGAACCCAAAAGGTGAAATAGTCAATAGTTTGTAGACACAAAAAGTAAAATTTTAGGCCACCAGTTCTGTGCGAAACAGGACTGGTGGTT
>CANQSW010000186.1 GCA_947626615.1 uncultured Peptococcaceae bacterium
CCGGGGTGGGCTGCCACGGCGCGATGCCGGAGACCGGCATAGACCCGATCAACATTGCCGCGCATATCTATCTGGCGCTGCAGGAGATCGTGGCGCGCGAGGTGGCGGCGCAGGACCCCTGCGTGCTGACGATCGGCCGCTTTTCCGCCGGGCAGAAGCCCAACATTATCCCGGAAAAGGCCGTGCTGGAAGGGACGATACGCTATAAAAACCGGGAGACTGGCGAGCGCGTCTTTGCCAGGATCGGCGAGATCGCGCAGCAGACGGCCCGCGCCTTCCGCGGCGAGGCGGTGTTGAGCGAACTGGCCAGCGCGCCGCCGCTTATCAACGACGACGCTATGGTGCGCGAGATGAGCGAATACGTGCGGCAAATTGTCGACCCGGCGCAGGTTATATTGCTGCCGGAGGGCGGCATGGGCAGCGAGGATTTCGCCTCTTTCAGCTATCAGGTGCCGATAGCCTACCTGCTGCTGGGCGCGGGCACAGCGCAGGAAGACCCGGCCTTCGGCCAGCCGATGCACAACCAATGCGTTGTGTTCAACGAGGATATACTTTCGCTGGGCAGCGCGATATTGACGACCTGCGCGATCAACTGGCTGGACAGGCATCAGGCCGACTGACGGCTCGCCTGAAAATATCTATAACGGGCTAAACAATATTTATAGTATAGTCGAAGCGGCGTTTTATCAGCGCGTTTTTACTATATAAAGAAAAGGCGCCGCTCCTGCCGCTAAAGCAGGCCGCCGCAGCGGCGGCCTCTCTCGGCGCGCCCTGCCTTTGGCGGCTTTTGGGAAAAATCTGCAAAACTTGGCAAAACCGCTTGCTAAAAAGCGTTTCTCATGCTATAATATATTGCACTCTGAACGGGTAAAACTTTTTTTATAATATAAAAGCCAATAGCGGAGGTGAAAAAATTGACTATCGTATTGACTATCCTGCAGCTGATCTGCGCCGTTGCGCTTATCGTTTCGGTGCTGATGCAGTCCAGCAAGAGCGCCGGGCTTTCCGGTTCTATCGCCGGCGGCGCGGAGACGTTCTTCGGCAAAAAGAAGGGCATGGACGAGCTGTTTTCCAAGGTTTCGATCGCGGCGGCGGCGCTGTTTCTGCTGCTGACGCTGGTGCTGGACATTCTTTGAGCCGGCAGACGAGATTATTTTTATGGCAAAGTTAGGAGGCTTCTGAAAGAACTATGGAACTGATTTTGAATTATGCCCCGGTGCTTGCCGCGCTGGCCGGCGTTCTGGCTCTGCTGTTTGCGGTGGTCATGGCCAAAAGGGTGACTTCCGTGCAGCCCGGCACGCCGCATATGGTGGAGATCATGAACTCTATCCATGAAGGCGCGATGGCTTTTCTGGGCCGTCAGTATAAAACTCTGGTGATCTTCGTCGCGGTCATGGCGCTTGTTATCGTGGGCGCTGGTATGCTGACCGGCGGCGTTTCCGGCGGGCTGAACCCGCTGACCGCCATTCCCTTTATCGTGGGCGCGCTCTGTTCGATACTTGCCGGCAACATCGGTATGCGTATCGCCACCAAGGCCAACGCCAGGACTGCCAACGCCGCGCAGGAATCCGGTCTGAACAAGGCTTTGGGCGTGGCTTTCTCCGGCGGCGCGGTCATGGGCATGAGCGTGGTCGGCCTAGGGCTTTTGGGCCTGGGCATCGTTATTTTGATCTTCCCCGGCCAGTCCGCCATTATTAACGGCTTCAGCCTGGGCGCTTCCTCCGTGGCTCTGTTTGGCCGTGTGGGCGGCGGTATCTACACCAAGGCCGCCGACGTGGGCGCCGACCTGGTGGGCAAAGTCGAGGCTGGTATCCCCGAAGACGACCCGCGCAACCCGGCTGTTATCGCCGATAACGTGGGCGACAACGTGGGCGACGTGGCCGGCATGGGCTCCGACCTGTTTGAATCTTACGTTGGCTCCGTCATCGCCGCGATCGCGCTGGGCGCTTCTCTTTCCATCGGCGGCAACGGCGAGGGCGTTATCGTGCCGCTGCTGCTGGCGGCTTGGGGCATCATCTCCAGTATCTTGGCCACCTTCTTCGTCCGCACGGGTGAGGGCAAGAACCCCCAGAAGGCTCTGGACGCCGGTACATACGTGGCGACCCTGCTTTCTATCGTCGGCACTTTCGTTATCTGCAAATTCGTCCTGCCGGATACCTTCCAGAACGGTATGTACACCAACACCGGCGTGTTCATTGCCAGCGTGGCCGGTCTGGTCGCCGGTCTGCTGATCGGCAAGATCACCGAATATTACACCTCGGCCGACTATAAGCCGGTGAAAGAGATCGCCGCTTCCTGCGAGACCGGTACTGCGACCAACATCATCTCCGGTATCGCCACCGGTATGACCTCCACCGCGCTGCCGATCATCGTTATCTGCTGCGGCATCGGCGCTGCTTATTACTTCGCCGGTCTCTATGGCATCGCTATCGCGGCCGTCGGTATGCTTTCCACCACCGGCATCGTGGTCGCGGTCGACGCTTACGGCCCGATCTCCGATAACGCCGGCGGTATCGCCGAAATGGCCGGTCTGG
>CANQSW010000187.1 GCA_947626615.1 uncultured Peptococcaceae bacterium
CGTATGGCTCAAATAAAACCAACAATCCGAACCCATCTCCCACAGGAAACGGGTTCGGATTTTGTTGGTCTGGTGCGGATGAAGGGACTTGAACCCCCACGAAGTCAACCCTCACTAGAACCTGAATCTAGCGCGTCTGCCAATTCCGCCACATCCGCAGGTGCTTGTATATAATAGCACAAAATTTGTGGCTCGTCAAGCGTTTGAGCGGAGAATTTTTTGTCGTAAAAGAAAATTTCCCGCTCAATCAAACGCCTGTAAAAAGTTTGAGCGCCGGCAGCTGCCGACGCTCGGTAAATTTGCAATTTTTAGTAGGCTCGCACGGTGTAGAGCGCGTCCTCGTTTTCGCCCGCCACCACGTAAAGCAGTGTTTTGTTGTCGCTGCTCCAGCAAACGTCCTTGACGCTCTGGCTGGTGATCTTATAGATGCGCTGCTCCAGCGGATAACCCAGGAAGAGCTGGCCCTCGGCGTTGGTGAAGAGCAGCCGGGAAGAATCCGGGGCCCAGGCCAGGATATTGCCGCCGCCTTCGTCGGTCAAATGGAACACGTCGCCGTCCAACAGCGATACCCACAGGCCGTCTCTGCTGTTTTGCGCCAGCATCGTCTGGTCAGGCGACGTCACCACCGTATTCGCGTTCACCGGCTGATATACGGTGCTGGAGAGAGCCGCCATATCGGTAAGCTCGTTCTGCGCCATCTGCACGGAAGTCTGCGGTTCGCTGGGGTTTTTCAGGTTGGCACGCCAGGAGTATACGTTCACGTCGTCGGCCGTATAGAAAACGGCGTAATCGTCGGCAAAACCGGGCTGATAAATGCGGCTGCCGGCCACCTCGGCCACCAGACGCGCTTCTATCGAACCTTCGGTCTCCGTGCCAAAAGCGGCGCGGGGCAGTATCAGTTCGCCCTCATGGCTAACGGCCTGCGGCTCGGCAGGAGCGGCAGGAGCGTCGTTCGCCGGCTCGTTATCCGGCTGGGCAGGCTCGGCAGCCTGCGCCGGGGCGGTTTGCTCGGCGGGAGCAGGGGTCGTCTCGGCCGGCTGGACGGGGAAGGTCATATTGAGCAAAGGCTCGGCCGCCAGCTGCAGCGGTTTGGTCGTCAGAACGCCGGGTTGGTCGGCTGGCGGCGCGGCCACCGCCACAAAAAGCAGCAATGCCGCGGCTGAAGCCGCCGCGCCCAAGGCAAAACGGCGGAAGGGAAAGCGCAGCACCTTGGCCGGGAGCTCCGGCGCCGGTTCTTGGGCCACCGCCCGCATCACACGGTCAGAGAGATCGCAAGGAGGGTCGACGGGCGCTAAGCTGGCCTGCAGCAAGGCGTCAAAGGCGTCGTCGTCGGCTAAAGCCTGCATTAGGCGCTCGTCCGGCTTTTTGGCCATGCCCATCATCTCCTTTCCTGTTATAATTACAGTTAAAATTGGGAATTTCTTTCAGCTAAGCAGCTCTTTTAAGCGCTGCTGCAACTGTTTTTTGCCGCGGAACAGGCGCGTCTCCACGGTGGATAACGGCAGCCCCAGCTCCTCGGCGATCTGCTGGTAAGACATATCCTCGATATAGCGCAGATAAACGATATCGCGGTAATTATCCGGCAGCTCGGCGATCGCCCGGTCGATATTACGGCGGATCTCGCTGTTCAGATAATTTTGTTCCGGCTCGCCCGTTTCGGCTTTGTCATCGTCGCTGAAGTAGGCCGCGGTCTCCTCCACAGGTATCACGTTGGCGGGCCGTTTGGCCATTGCGTTTATGCAGGTGTTCTGCGCCACGCGATACATCCAGGAAAAAAATTTCTTCTCCGGGTCATATCTTCCCAGCATACGATATATGCGTAAAAAAGCCTCCTGGGCCAGATCGGCGGCTTCGTCATAATCGCCGATCAAGCGGTAAGCCATGCTGAAGATCTGCTTTTCATAACGCTTGACCAGCTCGGCAAAAGCGTCCTGATCGCCCCGCTGCGCCAGCCGGGCCAGATCCTCATCAAGGAGGTGCTTCATCTACATTTCCTCCTACGCTATAATTACAGGCAGATTCGGCAAAAACTTGCAGATACGGGGCAAAAATTTCTGCCGGCGGCAATATTCGCCGCGCTCCGCCCGCTGCGTCCAACTATACTCCGTCTCATCATTTTATTATTTTACCATAAAGGGGCGTAATATGTCAAAGGGGCTTAATATGTCGCCGGGCTTGGCTGAAAAAATAATTTGGCGCGCCAAAAATACCGGGCCGCGCTGCCGGCAAAGATATGCAAAAAGCGTTGTGAGCAGGCGCTGTTTGTGCTATACTATTACCATAGAAAGCAATAAATTGCCGCGGCCTTGGGCCGGCGTATGATGACGCGGGGGTGATGCGCTGTGCCGGCATATCGCAGTCTGGACGAATACGCCGCCTACCTTTTTAACGTGGGCGAAAATTTTCATGCTTATGAGGCCCTGGGCGCGCACCCGGCGGAGCGCGGCGGCGCGGCGGGCGTGGAATTTGCCGTTTTTGCGCCGCGGGCGGCGGCGGTCAGCGTTATCGGCA
>CANQSW010000188.1 GCA_947626615.1 uncultured Peptococcaceae bacterium
GCTCCATAAGCGCCGCGCTGTTGGCGATATGCCGGCAGGGCACGCGCACCCCGGCCGCCGCCAACGCTTCAGTAAAACGGTCGAACGCGGCCAGCTGCTGCTCCGCAAATGTCTTATCCGCCTCGTCCGCCGTGGCAAAGTGCGAGAACAGCCCGATCAGCCGCAGATGCGGCAAAGCGGCGATCTCCGCCGCCTCGGCCACGGCTTCGTCCAGCGCGGGCAGGCCGATACGCCCCATGCCGGTGTCCAGCACCAGCTGCACGTCCAGCGGCTCGTCGCAAAAGCCGTTATCGATAAAGGGCGCCACCAGCTCGTCCGTCTGCCGGGCCGCCTCAAGCGAGAAAATTGGCAGCGTCAGACGGTTTTGCAGCGCCAGCGCCACGTTAGAATCGGGATAAGCCAGCGGCGAGAGCAGCATTATGGGCGCGTCTAGCCCCGCCGCGCGCAGCTCCATCGCCTCGCCCAGCGTCGCCACGGCCAGCCCCGCCGCCCCCTCGGCCAGCAGGCATTTGGCCACCGGCACCGCGCCGTGGCCGTAGGCGTCGGCCTTCACCACCGCCGTCACCGGGCAGCCCCCGGCCACGCGGCGTATCTCCGCAAAATTGGCCCGCAGCGCCGCCATATCCACCTCGATCCAGGCCGGGCGGCTCTGTTTGGCATATTCCGCCACCTGCGAGAGGTTTTCCAGCTCGTTCATCGTCTATTCCTCCAATTTTGCCGCATTTTCCGGCAAATTTGCGTTATTTTTCACCACCAGCAGCCGCTTATAAGCCGCCGGCAGATATTTGATGATATCGGTCGCGCTCATGGCGTATTCCGAAAGCTCCGCCGCCGCCAGATCGCCCGCCAGCCCGTGCAGATACACGCCGAAGACCGCCGCCCGCGCCGGCTCCATACCCTGCGCCAGCCACGCGCCGATGATGCCGGAGAGCACGTCGCCGCTGCCGCCCGTGGCCATACCGGGGTTGCCGCTGCTGTTGACGAAACAGCGCCCGTCCGGGGCCGCGGTGAGCGTCCGCCGCCCTTTCAGCACCACCACCGCCGCGAATTTGGCCGCACCCTGCCGCACGGCGGCCAAGCGGTCGCCCTCCACCTCCGCCGGCGTGATACCCAGCAGACGCGCCATTTCGCCGCTGTGCGGGGTCAGAACGGCCCGGCAGGGCCGCGCCCCTGTTTCGGCCAGCGCGTAGAGCCCGTCCGCGTCGATCACTTTTGCGCCGGGCAGAGCCGCCAGACGCACCGCCAGCTCCACCGTCTCGGCCGCGCGCCCCAGCCCCATGCCGATGACCGGCGTTTTGCCGGGCCAAAGCGCCTGCAAAACGGGCAGCGCCGCCATATCCAGATAGCCGTTTCGGGCGGCCAGCGGCTGGCTGATGATCTCCGCCGCCGGCAAAGGCTGCCCGGCCGGCGCGGCCAGCGTCACCAGCCCCGCTCCCGCTTTCAGCGCGGCCAATGCGGCCATTTGCGGCGCGCCGGGGTAATTGGCCGAGCCGCCCACCGCCAAAACGTGGCCGAAATCGCCCTTATACGCCCCGCGCGGGCGCAGCGGCAGCCAACCCGCCGCCAGCTCCGCCGTCACCTCCAGCGGCGCGTCCGCCGCCTGCTCCAGCGGGCGAAAGCCGGGCGGCGTCAATTCAGCGAGCGCCCGCCGTGCCTCCGCCTGCGAGCCTTCTCCTACCAGCAGCACCACGCAGCAGACCTGCGTGCGGTCGTGCGTAATACTGATCAAAACGTCGGCAACGCCGCCGGCGGAAAGCTCCTGCCGCAGCTCCTTCGGCAGGCTGATCTCCGGGCGGCCGTTGGCGTCGCGCAGCAGCTCCGGCTGCCACAAAAGCTCCCGGCTGTCCGCCACGCGGTCAGCCGTGGCCTTATAAAACGCTTCCTTGGCGGCAAAGGCGGCGGCCATAGCCTCCTCCTGCCGCGCCCCGGAGAAACCAGCCGCAAACGCCAGCTCTCGCTGGCCGAAGCGCCGCCGAAAACCCGGCTTTTGCAGCATACCGGCAAAGCGCGCCTTTTCGATCAGATCAACGCCTATGCCCAGCACCATGACGTTTCCCTCCTGCCTCCGCGTTTTTTGCGGGCGTTTTGCCGCCGGAGCGGCGGTGCGCCCCGGGCCGCTTTTTGGGCGGCTCGCCCGGCGGCGGCACGAGATACTGCCGGCCCCAGCCGATCAAGTCCTCGCGCCCCAATTTAACGAGCGCCGCCCGCACCAGCGGATAGTTCTCCGGCCGGGCGAAATGCAGCAGCGCCCGCTGCATATCCCGCTCCTCGCGGCTTTTGGCCACGTAGACGGGCTGCATATCGTCAGGGTTCAAGCCCGTGTAATACATACAGGTGCTTTTCGTGCCGGGCGTGGGCAGAAAAAGCTGCACCTGCTCCGGCTGATAGCCGCCGTGCTTCATCTCCAGCGCCAGGCCCAGCGCGTCGCCCAGCGTGCAGCCGGGGTGCGCCGCGATGAAATACGGCAGCAGATACAGGGGTTTGGCGAGCTGCTCCGTCATGGCGTTGAAC